>NZ_JBHXAY010000087.1:0-30466 GCF_042728775.1 Nocardia sp. NPDC060259 | reverse complement strand
TTCAGACACCGACCAGCCCGCTCGGCGCGCGCCTGCTCCCCGGCTGCTGCGACGGCATCGCATTCGGCGGCACCGGATAGGGCATACCGTGCCCGAGGGTGCCCGCCGCGATGTTCGGACCGCACTGCACCGCCGCCGCGTCCGCCTTGGGACGCGGATCGGGCAGCACCGGCTTGGCGGAGTTCGGCGCCGCCGCGAAATCGAAGGTCGAGGTCATGTCGCCGGTGACGCCGCGCCGCCACGTGGTCAGGTTCGGCACCTCGACCCCGAACCGGGTTTCCAGCAACCGCAGCTGCGAGGTGTGGTCGAAGGTCTGCGAGGCGACCAGCCCACCGCGGCTGTAGGGCGAGACCACCAGGCACGGCACCCGGTAGCCGAGGCCGATCGGCCCGGCGATGCCGCCCGCCGCGGGCACCCGGTCCAGCGGCACGGTCAGGAACTCCCCTGCCGTACCCGGCGACGGCGTCGGCGGGACGACGTGATCGAAGAAGCCGCCGTTCTCGTCGTAGCTGATGATCAGCGCGGTCTTCTCCCACACCGCCGGATTCGAGGTCAGAATGTCGAGCAGCTGCACGATCCCGACCGCGCCGAATGCCGCGGGCAGCGCCGGATGCTCGCAGTGCAGCACCGACGGCACCACCCACGACACCGCGGGCAGCGTGTTGTTCGCGACGTCGGCCTGGAAGTCGTTGGGGTACACCGGCGCGATGCCGCGCCGGGCCAGTTCGGAATTCGGGTCGGCGGCCTGGGTGAAACAGCCGATCATGCCGTCGAGGATCATCGACGACGCCGGTCCGGCATCGCGATTGCTGTAGACCTTCCAGCTCACGCCCGCCTCGGACAGGTTCTCCGGGTAGGTGCGCCAGCTGTAGACGTTCTTCGGGATGAGCAGCGGCGTCTCCACCAGCGGTCCGCCCGCCTGACCGTCGGGATCGATGGTGGCGCTGACCCAGTACAGCCGGTTGGGATCGGTCGGGCCGAGCACCGAGCAGTGGTAGTTGTCGCACAGGGTGAACGCCTGGGCCAGCTCGGTATGGATCGGAATGTCTTCCGGCAGGTAGTAACCCATCGCCGCGGGGGCGTTGGCCGGACCGACCGAGGCCACCGACATCGGCATCCACCCGTCGTTGCGTCCGTCGTTGAACGCCTTGTGCATGCCAGGCCAGGTGTGGTCGGGGTCGTTGATGCACTCGCCGTCGAGCGTGGCGCCCCGGGTGGTGTCGAGTCGGAACGGTTCGACGAAACCGTCTGCGGTGGGCCCGATTCCGGGCGACCAGCCGTACTGGCGCCACGATTCGGACGCCTCACCGAAACCACGCACTCCCGACAGGGTGCCGAAATAGTGGTCGAAGGACCGGTTTTCCTGCATGAGCAGGACGACATGCTCGATGTCGCCGAGCCCGCCCATCCCGGCCGGGTCGGCGGCGAAGGCGCGGTCGATGATCGGATTCGCCCAGGAGGCGAGCGTTCCCACGGCGCCGGCGGCCATCGCCTTGGCGAGGAACTGTCGCCGGTTGAGACCGGCGAAGGGACCAGAACTCATGTCGATGGAGCACCTTTCCCGAGCAGGGGATGGAGCAATCGCGCCGACACTACCCCACCGACCTGGGAAAAGGCCGAAGGCCCCGGTCCGTGTGGACCAGGGCCTTCGGTACTGCTCTACCCGAATCAGGCGTTGCCGGAGAGCTTCTCCCGCAGAGCCGCGAGCTGGGCGTCGCTGGCGAGCGAACCGCCGGCGGACTCGGCCGGGCCGGAGGAGGCCTGCGAGCTGCCACTCTCGGAGGAGTAGTTGCCCGAGGCGGGACCGCCGTTGGCGGCCTCGGCGGCAGCGTCGGCTGCCATCTTCTCCATCTGAGCGGTGTGCATCTTGTGGCGACGCTCGGCCTCGGCGTAGCGGCCTTCCCACTCTTCACGCTGCTTGTCGAAGCCCTCGAGCCATTCGTTGGTCTCGGGATCGAAGCCCTCGGGGAAGATGTAGTTGCCCGCATCGTCGTAGCTGTCGGCCATGCCGTACTTCGACGGGTCGAACTCGGCGTGGTAGTCCTCGTTCGCCTGCTTCAGCGACAGCGAGATCCGGCGACGCTCCAGGTCGATGTCGATGACCTTGACCATCGCGTCGTCGCCGACGGCAACGACCTGGTCCGGGACCTCGACGTGGCGCTCGGCCAGCTCGGAGATGTGCACCAGGCCCTCGATGCCCTCTTCGACGCGCACGAACGCACCGAACGGAACCAGCTTGGTGACCTTGCCCGGCACGATCTGACCGATCGCGTGGGTGCGGGCGAACTGACGCCACGGGTCTTCCTGGGTGGCCTTGAGCGACAGGGAGACGCGCTCGCGGTCCAGATCGACGTCGAGAACCTCGACGGTGACCTCGTTGCCGACCTCGACGACCTCGGACGGGTGGTCGATGTGCTTCCAGGACAGCTCGGAGACGTGCACCAGGCCGTCGACGCCACCCAGGTCCACGAAGGCACCGAAGTTGACGATCGAGGAGACCACACCCTTGCGGACCTGGCCCTTCTGCAGCTGGTGCAGGAACTCGGAGCGAACCTCGGACTGGGTCTGCTCGAGCCAGGCGCGACGCGACAGGACCACGTTGTTGCGGTTCTTGTCGAGCTCGATGATCTTGGCCTCGATCTCCTTGCCGACGTACGGCTGGAGGTCGCGGACACGACGCATCTCGACGAGCGAGGCGGGCAGGAAGCCACGGAGGCCGATGTCGAGGATCAGGCCGCCCTTGACGACCTCGATGACGGTGCCCTTGACGGCCTCGTCCTTCTCCTTGAGCTCCTCGATCGTGCCCCACGCGCGCTCGTACTGCGCCCGCTTCTTCGACAGGATCAGGCGGCCTTCCTTGTCCTCCTTGGTGAGAACCAGGGCCTCGACCGCATCGCCCACGGAAACGACCTCGTTGGGGTCGACATCGTGCTTGATGGAGAGTTCGCGGGAGGGGATGACGCCTTCGGTCTTGTAACCGATGTCGAGCAGGACCTCGTCACGATCGACCTTGACAATGGTTCCCTCGACGATGTCACCATCGTTGAAGTACTTGATCGTGGCGTCGATGGCGGCGAGGAAGTCCTCGGCGGAGCCGATGTCGTTGACGGCTACCTGCGGCGAGGTGACGGTGGTGGGCATATGTGGATTTGCTCCGGACGGATTGTGGTCGGTTGCGGACATTGGAACTTTCGGTACGCTGCGAGATCACCGCGACGAGGCGACGAAGGATACTGAGAAAGTATCGCACGGACCGCCGCACTTGCTGCTGATCAAACTCAGCACGGGCGACTCCGTCATCGGATACTGTACGCATTCAACCCCGGCGCACTGCGATCCTCGAAAGACACTCGCGTGCCTCAGCGTACGCGACCTCGGTCCAGCCGGGCAAACCACCCCCCGCGCCACGCCGATACCCTGTTCGCCGTGTCCGATGACGAACGCCACGCGCAGGCCAACGCGCTGCTGGGAACCACAGCGACCACCCGAACCAAGATCGGTTCCGCGGCCAGCGAGCGCGCGAGCAGGCGCTGGTGGGACGCCGATGCCGACCAGTACCACCAGACCCACGCCGACTTCCTCGGTGTCGACTCCCCCGGCGGCGAGTTCGTGTGGTGTCCCGAGGGCCTGCACGAGGGCGATATGGGCTTCCTCGGCGAGGTGACCGGCAAGTCCGTGCTGGAGATCGGCTGCGGTTCCGCGCCGTGCTCGCGCTGGCTGGCCGGTCAAGGCGCGCATCCGGTCGGTCTGGACGTGTCGATGGGGATGCTCGAGCGCGGGGTGGCCGCGATGGAGCAGGGCGGTCCGCGGGTGCCGCTGGTCCAGGCGGGCGCGGAGGCGCTGCCGTTCGCCGACGAGTCCTTCGACCTGGCCTGTTCGGCCTTCGGCGGTGTCCCGTTCGTCGCCGATTCGGCGCTGGTGATGCGTGAGGTCGCCCGGGTGCTGCGGCCGGGCGGGCGCTGGGTGTTCTCGGTGAACCACCCGATGCGCTGGATCTTCCCCGACGATCCGGGCGCCGACGGCCTCGTCGCCCGGATCCCCTACTTCGACCGCACGCCCTATGTAGAGGTCGACGGCGACGGCGTCCCCACCTATGTCGAGCACCACCGCACCATCGGCGACCGTGTCCGCGAGATCGTCGGCGCAGGCTTGACCCTGCTCGACATCGTCGAACCCGACTGGCCGGAGTGGCTGGACCGCGAATGGGGTCAGTGGTCGCCGCTGCGCGGGGAGATCTTCCCCGGCACCGCCATCTTCATCACCGAGAAGCCGGGCGCCTAGAACTCGGGTAGGGCCGCGAAGCCGGATCGACCCCTCGACGATCCAGCGGGGAGCGCGGGCCAGTGCATGCGCACCAACAGGTCCCAGGCTTCCGGCGCATCAGCTCGCCGCGAGATCCTCCAGCAGACCAGCCCGCGACGGCTCCCAGCCGAGATCCGTGCGCGCTGCGGTGGCGGCGGCGACCTGGTCGAGCATGAACGCCTCGACCATCACGCTCCAGTACTGCTGAGCGTCGGCGGGATCCCAGTTCTCGACCCGCGCGCCGGTGCGCTCGGCGACCACCTTCGCGGCATCGCGGACCGCGACCGATTCCTCGTTCGTGCCCAGGTAAACCGATCCGGCCGGCGCGCTTTCCACGGCCAGCGCGTAGAGCTCGCCGAGGTCGTCGGCGTGCACCGCAGACCACCGGTTGGAGCCGTCACCGAAGTGGCGGATCACGGAGCCGTCCGTACCCTCCTGCGGGCTCAGCAGCATCGGCACGTAGCCCCGCCCACCGCCATAGACCAGCCCGGGACGGATGCGCACCGTGCGCACACCGCGCTCGCTCGCGGCATCGGCGAGCAACTGCTCCACCGGCGGCCGCCAGGAGACGACCAGGGGCGGCGCGAACGCCGAGAGCTCGGTGGCCGGGACGTCGCCGGTATTGCCGTGCAGCCACAGGCCGCTGGTGTAGACCAAGGCCTTGCCTGTGCCGTGAAAGGCCGCCAGCAGCGCCTCGACGACGATGCCGTCCAGCTCGCCGGCGCGCTCGTCGTTGCTCGACGCGGCATGCACGGCGGCATCGACGGTCGCGGCGACGGCAGCCAGTGCGGCGGGGTCGAACAGGTCGGCGACAAGCAACTCGACACCCTCGGGCGCCGGGCGGTCGGACGCGGTCACGGTACCGACAACGATGTGTCCGCGATCGCGCAGCGCACGTGCCACCGCACTGCCGATGGTGCCCGAAACACCGGTAACAAGAACTCGCATGGAGCGCTCCTCAACTAGATGCACGTTGATTTCTATCAACGTTAGAAATTGACTGTAGAGGCGCCGGACGGCAATGTCTATCCTTGTTAGAAATTGACCGAGGAGTAGCGACGTGCCCCGAGCAGGCAAACGGATCAAGGGAACCTCGGACGAACGCGCCGAGGCCCGCGAGCAGCTCCGAGCCGAACTGCTGGCCGCCGCGCGCTCGATCGCCGCGGAGTCCGGCGGCTTCGACGGCATCACCATGCGCTCGATCGCCGATCACGTCGGCTACACGGTGCCGATCGTCTACCAGTACTTCGCCAACAAGCGCGCACTGCTGGTAGAGCTTGTCGACGTCGGATTCACCGAGCTCGCCCACCATCTCGACCGCGCCGAGTGCCCGACGATCCAAGAACGCGAAGGCGGCCTGTTACCGGCGACCGCAGCCGCGTACTGGCAATTCGCCATGGCCGATCCGGACCTCTACCGGCTCATGCACACCCTGCCGGAGGTGCCCTTCGGCACTGCCGAAGCGCCCGCTCCCGCGCGTGCGTGCTTCGAAGCATTACGGCGGGCGGTCACCGCGGAAGCCGCCGACGGCAACCCCGAGTCGCGTGAGTGGGCGCACGACGCAGATGCCGCCGCCGATCTGCTCTGGGCGCACCTGCACGGGCTGGTCGGACTGGTACTCGACGGCCGTATCAAGGGCGGCGGGGAACGCGGTCGGATCCTCCTCGGCGACCTGACCCGCCTGTTCAGTCAGCCAAGGGCGCCCACGTCACGCTGAGCCGTGGCCTAGAACTCGGGCAGGGCCGCGAAGGCCGGGTCGACCCGTACGTTGGGCACGGTTTCGGCGATCCAGCGGCGGGCCCTGGTCAGGGCGTGATCGGGGAATACGGCGTCGAAACGGACGTCGTCGGACAGCAGATAGGGCAATCGACCGCGCAGACCCGGCGCGTACGGGTGGGGCGGGCACATCTCGGTGCGGTGGACCTGCGCGCCGATCGAAGACTCCCGTAGCCCCGGCACCCCGGTTTCGGGGCAGATGATCTGGAACACCGCGGAGCACCGATCCTTGGGCACCACGATCGACGCGGCGAAAACGAGCTCGCCCCGCGGGCCGGGCAATTGCGTCTTCTCCACCCGCAGCAGCGCGGGCAGCCGGTCGACCCACACCACGAACGCCTCGATCAGACAGCCGGTGCGGGCATGATGCTCGGCCAGCCGCCTGCGCAGCCGCGGCAGGTCGTGCAGCCGGGCTGGCAGGTCGGGCGTGCCGTTGACATAGGTCAACGCGACGACATCACGAGTGGCCGGATTCCCCCAGGTCGTGTTGTCCAACTGCTGCATTCCAGGAATGTCGAACGAGATGGGCACCGATCCAACTTACCGGCGCGGACCAGTTCGGTTGTCCCCGTACGGGGTAGAGCGCGTCGTTCAGGCCCGAACGCGCTCTTCGACCAAGTCGGCCTGCCACGATTCGTGACTGATCACCACCGCGCGGCCGGCGCGGGGTGGCCAGCGCGGTGCGGACATCCCTGATCCCGGGGTTTCGCCGTAGACTGGGTCGGTGCCGAGCGCCCTGGCCGACCGGGTGAGCCGCCTGGCCCGCGCGGATCATTCCGCCAAACGATTGCGTGAGCTCGTCTTGGCCGAGATTCGGCTGTCGATACCTTTCGCGGGCCATGTCTTCGCGCTCACCGACCCCGTCACCGCGGTCGCCACGGCGCCGCTCGCCGATGTCCCCGGGCTCGACATGTCCCGGCTGCCGGAGCTGATCCGGGCCCGCTACCTCACCCCGCTCAATCGCTGGGACACCCTGCGCGGCACCGGCGCCCGCTCCCTGCTCGACGCCACCGGCGGCGATCCGGACCGTTCACTGCTGTGGCGCACCGCCCAGCGCGAGCTCGGCGTCACCGACTCGGCCACGGTCACCTTCGCCGATCGCTATGGCTGCTGGGGTTTCCTGGAGCTGCTCCGCGTCGACGAATCCCCGTTCAGCAGAACCGAACTCACCGGCCTCACCGCGCTGACCGCCATCGTCACCACCGCCCTGCGCCGCACCATCGGCGCCACCTTCGTCGAATCCGACGCCCAGCTCCCGCCGCCGGGTCCCGCGGTGGTACTCCTCGACGACACCCTGCGCGTGCGCTCCCACACCGCGGCCGCCGCCGAATCCCTGCTCCGCCTGCTCCCACCCGACGAGCCGATCCCCCCGGTCCCCGCCTCCGTCTACAACGCGGGCGCCGCCCTCCTTGCCGCCGAAGCAGGCACTCCGATCGGCCCAGCGACCTCCCGCATCCACCTGGGCGGCAACCGCTGGATCACGGTGAAAGCCGATCGCATCGGCGACCACGACATCGCCGTAACCCTGGAACCGAGCACCGCCACCGAACGCCTCGACCTGTTCGCCCGTGCGCACGGCCTGTCCACCCGCGAATCCCAGGTCCTCACCCACCTCGCCACCGGCCTGGACCCCCGCGAACTGGCCGCCGAACTCGTTCTCTCCGAACAGACGGTCAACGACCACGTCAAAGCCATCCTCGCCAAGTCCGCCACCCGCACCCGCAGGCGCCTGCTGTCCCGCGTGCTCGGCGGGGCGTGAGGACGCTAGTCGCGCTTGGGTTTTCGGCCCGCCTGGTCGAGGGCGAGGCGGAGGGCGTACTCGATCTGGGAGTTGACGCTGCGCAGGTCGTCGGCCGCCCACTTGGCGATGGCCTCGTGGACGGCCGGGTCGAGCCGCAGCAGGATCTTCTTGGGTTCCTTCTTCGGCGCGGTCATGGCACCCGTCAGGCGTAGAGGGATCCGGTGTTCACGACCGGCTGGATGGCGCGGTCGCCACAGAGGACGACGAGCAGGTTCGAGACCATCGCCGCCTTGCGTTCCTCGTCGAGTTCCACCATGCCCGCGGCGGCGAGGCGGTCCAGGGCAAGGCCGACCATGCCGACCGCGCCCTCCACGATCTGGGTCCGCGCGGCGACGACCTGGGCGGCCTGCTGGCGGACCAGCATCGCCTGGGCGATCTCGGGGGCGTAGGCGAGGTGGGTGATCCTGGCCTCGATGACCTCGATGCCCGCGGTGAGGGTGCGCTCACGCAGTTCCACGGTGAGTTCCTCGGCCACCTCGGCGCCGTCGCGCAGGCTGGTGCGGGCGTCGTCGTGCGCGTCGTAGGGGTGGGTGGTGGCCAGGTGCCGGACCGCCGCCTCGGACTGGGTCTCGACGTACTCCTCGTAGTCGTCGACCGCGAAGGCGGCCTTGAAGCTGTCGACCACCTTGTAGACGACGACGGCCGCGATCTCGACCGGGTTGCCGTCGGCGTCGTTGACCTTCAGCTTCTGGGTCTCGAAGTTGCGCACCCGCAACGAGATCGACCTGCGGTCGGTCAGCGGGACCACCGAGAAGAAGCCGGGCTCGGAGACCGAGCCGATGTAGCGGCCGAAGAAGGTGACCACCTTGGCCTCGTTGGGGTCGACGATGATCAGCCCGGTGGCGAGCAGCGCGACCACCAGCACGGCGATCACCGCGGCGACCGCGCCCGCCCAGGCCAGGGCGCCACCGCCGTGCTGCGCCGCGGAGATGAATGCCAGCACAGCGGCGGCACCGAACAACAGGGTGAACACGAGCCATCCCAGCAAGACGGCGAATCCGTTCATGCGGAATGCGGACCGCAGCTCCATGACATCCTCCCGATATCTGAGTGATATCACTAAGATAGTAGACAGAGGCCGCGGTCCACAAGTCCGGACAAGCCGCTAGCCGACGGGCGCGATGTTGCGGTTGAACCGGAACATGTTGTGCGGGTCGTACTTCGCCTTCGCCGCGACCAGCCCGGCGTAGGTCCCGAGCGCGTATCCCGCTCGGGTCTGGGCCGCGTCCGCCGCCGCGCCCGCGCCGTAGAGGAAGTTGAGGCTGTGCCCGACAGTCCACGGCGCCAAGGCTTCTCGCACCATGGCCAGTCCGGCGGGTGCGGCGTCACCCACTCCGGCGTCGGTGATCACCCGCACGGCGTACTCGGCCTCGCGGTGATCGACCGCCACGCCAGTGCCCCGGCGCAACGCCCCACCGAGGTGACGAATGTCGACGACCGCGTCCACCGGCCCACCGGGTGCGGTCAGGCCGCGCAGCGCGGCGAGCCCGTCGGCGGTGAGCTCCGTGAGCAGCGCGTTGGTGGCGGCGTAGGCGTGCGGGAAGTCCGGATCGCTGTGGATGGTGTGCGATTCGGTGTAGGGCATGGTGCGCACGGAGTCGCGCAGGCGCCCACCGATCGCCCGCAGCGGCGCGACCAGCTGTTCCCCCTCCTCGGCCTGGCCGTGGAAGGCGATGCGGATCGAGGCGACGTGCCTGCCGCGCAGCGGTTGCGGCACGGGCGGGATATCGGGGAAGGTGACCACGGCGACGGTAGAGGTGAGGGTGTCGGGCAGCGTCGCGGTCCATTCCCGCCACGTCTCCAGCGCGGTGTCGACCAGCGGGGTGTCGAATATCAGCTGGCCACCGTAGACCTCGGTGACGGGGACGAGGTCGAGTTCCAGGCCGGTCACCACGCCGAAATTGCCACCGGAGCCGAGCACCGCGCCGAACAGTTCGTCGGCCGGGGTGAGCGTGCGCATGCGCCCGTCGGCGGTCACCAGGTCGATCGAGCGCACATGGTCCGCGGCATAACCGAATTCACGAGCCAGCAGACCTAGGCCACCCCCGAGCACGTACCCGACGACGCCGACCGACGGCGAGGAACCGTT
Source organism: Nocardia sp. NPDC060259 (assembly GCF_042728775.1). Taxonomy (NCBI): domain Bacteria; kingdom Bacillati; phylum Actinomycetota; class Actinomycetes; order Mycobacteriales; family Nocardiaceae; genus Nocardia; species Nocardia sp. NPDC060259. The sequence continues at coordinate 20,498 of NZ_JBHXAY010000087.1, read as the reverse complement.
GAGCGGTGCCAGCCCGTGCCTGGCCGCGGCCTCGACCAGCGCACCCGCGCGCACCCCGGCACCGACGCGGGCCGTGCGGGCCCGCGGGTCGATCGAAAGGGCGTCCATTCGGCGGGTGGTGATCAGCACGCCGCGATCCGCCGCCACCGAGAGACCGTGCCCGGTCGCCTGCACCGCCACCGGAAGTCCTTGCCGGGCAGCGTATTCCACCGCCGACCTGACGTCCTCGGCGTGGACCGCCCCGACGACCAGCGCGGGACGATGGGTGTAGGCGGTCTGGAATCCGGCGACCTCCTCGGCATAACCCGCGTCGCCGGGCGTGAACACCGGGCCGGTGACACGGAGGGATTCGATGGTCTGCGATGCGTTCTCGGTCATGCCATCGACTGTGCCGCCGCGCCGGTCAGAAGTACAACAGATAGTTCTTCTCGCTGCGATAACAGATCATTATGCCAAGTACCTAGAATGGCCGGATGGAACTGCGGCAACTCCGGTACTTCGTCACCGTGGTGGACGAGGGCGGCTTCACGCGGGCGGCCGAGCGTCTGCACCTCACGCAGCCGGGCCTGAGCGCCCAGATCAGGCAGCTCGAGCGTGAGCTCGGCCAGCGACTGCTCGACCGTGGCGCCCGCACCGTGACACCCACCGAGGTCGGGACCGCCGTGCTCGAACACGCGCGGGCCGCCCTGGCCGCGGCCGACCGGATCGGCGAGACCGTAGAGGAATTCACCGGGCTGCTGCGCGGGCACGTGCGGCTCGGGGTGATCTCCGGCGCGGCCACCGAGGAATTCGATGTCGCCGGCGTGCTCGCCGACTTCCACCACGACCACCCGCGGGTCGGCATCAGCCTGACCGAGGACACCGCCGAGCGGATGCTGGCCGCACTCGAACGCGGCGAACTCGACATCGCCCTGGTCGGATTGACCGGCGCCGCACCGAATCCCGGCATCGGCCTCGAGGTGATCCTGGAGACGCCACTCGTCGCCGCCGTCGCGCTCGGCGCACCGGACCCCGCCGAGTCGGCGGGCACGATCACCCTGGCGGCGTTGGCCGATCGGCGGCTCATCTGCCTGCCGACCGGGACGGGCCTGCGCGGGGTCTTCGAACGCTCATGCGCCGCAGCCGGTTTCACCCCACACATCGCCTTCGAGGCGGCCGCTCCCCCCTTGCTGCTCCGGCTGGCCGCCCGGGGCCTCGGCACCGCGATCGTCCCCGCGCTCACCCCCGCCGAGGCGACCGCGTTCGGCGTGCGCGCACTCGCCATCGTCGAACCACGAATCCACGGCCGCCTCGCCATCGCCTGGCGCACCGACCGTCCCGGCGGCCCGGCGGCGAAGGTGCTGCTCGGCCAGCTGAGGATCGCGCTCGGGCAGCGCGCCACCGGGTGAATCGCCGCCACACCACCGCATACACCACGCCACCGGATCGACCCCATCAGTGCGAACGCGGTCGTATCGCCGGTGGCCGGTTCGGCGAACCGTCAGCGACGACCCCGGACCGCTTCGGTGGGCGGCACTAGGACCGGCGGAGGTGCCCGGTGGCCGACGCGCACGCTTCGACGTACCCACGCACCAGCCGACGATGGTCGTCGTGCCGCCAGGCCAGGGCGAGTTCGGCCGGGCTCAGGCCGGTCACCGGCCGGGTCACCAAACCGTCGTGCGCGATCAGCGGCGCGTTGCCCGTGGCGACAAGGACCACGCCGTCCCCGTTGACCAGGGCTTCGTAGGTCTCCTCGGTGCTCGACACCTCGGCTCCGATGACCGGCGGATGCCCGGCGCGTTCGTCGAGGGCGAGCCAGTAGTCGCGCAGCACACCCGCCGTGCGCGGTAGCGCCAGGAAGGGCTCACCGAGCAGCTCGGTGAACGCGATGCTGTCCCCGGTGGCGAGCGGGTGGGTTTCCGGGAGGGCAACGAGCTTCGGTTCCGTGGCGACGACCAGCCATCGGTAGCGTTCGTCATCGGCCAGCGGCAGCCAGACGAAGGCGACATCGGCCGAACCGTCGGCCAGGCCTGCCGTCGGATCGTCCCAGCCGACTTGGCGCAGAACGGTTTTCGCGGCCGGGAACGCGGTGGCGAATCGAGAACGCACCGCGGGCAGGATGCCACGACCCGGGCTGGTACTGATGCCGATCGACAGCACGGCACGCGCGGCGGCCTTCGCCGATTCGACGGCGGACTCCGCCGTTTCCCACGCGCCGATGACCCGGCGTGCCTCGGGCAGCAGCGCCTCGCCGACGGGCGTCAGCGCGACCGAGCGGGTGTCACGCACGAACAGTGCCGCACCCAGCTGACTTTCCAGCTTGCGAATCTGCTTGCTGAGCGCGGGCTGCGAGATGTACAGCGCCTCAGCGGCGGCGGTGAAGTTCAACTGGTCGGCGACCGCGACGAAGTAGCGCAGGTCGCGCCCGTGCACATCCATAACCCTTGATTATCACAAGGGGCCTTGGACGGCATCCCGGCGTGGCGGAAGTATCGACGGCGAAACACCAACGGACAGAGGAGAATCTGATGAGCATCCCGCAGATCTGGCTGGTCACCGGTGCGAGCAGCGGCTTCGGTCGCGCGATCGCGGAGGCGGCGATCGCGGCGGGCGACACGGTCGTCGCCGTGGCCCGCCGCACCACGGCACTGGACGATCTGGTCGCCGCGCACCCCGATCAGCTCGAGGCCATCGCCCTCGACGTCACCGACACCGCGCGCATCGACGCGGTGGTCGCCGATGTGGTGGCCAGGCACGGGCGCATCGACGTCCTGGTCAACAACGCGGGCCGCACCCACGTCGGCGCGGTCGAGGAGACCACCGACGCCGAATTGCGCGGATTGTTCGACCTGCACGTCTTCGGCCCCGCCGCCCTCACCCGCGCGGTGCTGCCGCACATGCGCGCCCAGCGCAGCGGTGCGATCGTGATGATGAGCAGCGTCGGCGGGCAGTTGTCGTTCGCGGGCTTCTCCGCCTACAGCGCGACGAAATTCGCGCTGGAGGGGCTGTCGGAGGCACTGGCCGAGGAGGTGGAGCCCTTCGGCATCAAGGTGCTGATCGTCGAACCGGGCGCCTTCCGCACCGGCCTGTTCGGTCCCGGCGCCGCCGCGTTCAGCGCCGAGAGCGACCTCTACGCCGACACCGTCGGCCCGACCCGCCGGATGGTCGACGGCGGCAACGGCACCCAGCCCGGTGATCCGGCCAAGGCCGCGACCGCCATCCGCGCCGCCCTGGCCGCCGACAAGCCCCCGCTGCGTCTGCCGCTGGGCGCCGACTCGGTCGACGCCGTACTCGCCCACCTGGATGCGGTCCGCGGCGACGTCCTCGCGTGGGAATCCATCACCCGCGCCACCGATTTCGACGGCACATAGCGGTGGTGGCGCTGTACTTCACCCCGCCCGGCCAACCCGTGCGGATCGACGACAGAGTGGCGCTGTCCCGCCGCGCCCAGCCGACACGGGCCGGACCATCGCGGTCCGGCCCGTTCGCGTCATGCCGGGATCGAAGCTTCCTGCGGCGCGGACGATCCGCGCGCCGGAACGCGTCCCGCCACCTCCCTGACGATCAGGTAGATCGGAAACGCGATGGGCGACAACAGGATCGTGCCGACCAGGAGCGGCGCCATCAGCAGCGGATGGATGCCGCGGTCGCGGCTGTCGAGGTAGATCCAGCGGCCGAGGAACAGGTCCCAGGCGATGATCTGGGCCCAGAGTGCGGTCAGGACGGCGGGGTCGGCGACGGCCTCGGTGATCGCGGGCAGGGACGGGGAGGTGACCAGGGACCACATCGCGCCGAGGACCGGAACGGCGACGATCGCCCAGATCACCAAGGGCACCAGCGTGATCCACGGTGAGCCGATGATCGTGCGGGTCCAGCGCCAGGTGGGGGCCAGGATCATCAACGCCCAGAACGGGACGGTGACGAAGAAGGACAGGTCGAACAGCGTGCTCATGCGGTGACTACCTTTCGGGTGCCGATCGCGCTCGCGACCGAGATCAGGGCGCCGGCGACGACGCCGGTGAGAATCGCGGCGGCCACGGTCAGGGTGGCCTGGTCGGGGTGGATCAGCGGCTGCCCGCGCAAGGCCTGCCAGGTGACCAGCGCGAGCACCGCCGCGTAGCCGGCGGCCATGGTGACGACCAGGCCGACCCGCACGCGCAGTACCCGCAGCAACGGAATCCGTGGTGCGAGGACTACCAGCAGCGCGGCGAACAGCGGCAGCGCCTGCAAGCCGTGCATGCCGAAGAAGTGCGGGATCCGCAGGTCACCGGCGGTGGTGCTCCACCCGGTCACCGGCATGCCCGGTGTGCCGTCGGGCGCGCCGACGGTGTGCGCGCCCGCGATGTCGGCCACCCCGGATTCGCGGTTCGGCATCAGATTGCCCAGCGCCAGGCCGACCAGCGTGATCGCCAGGCCGAGCCGGATCGACCAGGTGGTCGCCGCGTCCCCGATTCTGGTCAGCGAGAGCTGCGCGGCGACGACCATGGTGGCGAGAAAGAGCACGATGATGGTGCTGCCCATGATGATCCACAGCACGGCGTCGAAACTCGTCGTCATGTTGTAGTGACTGCGGGTGCCGCGCACCACCTGGACCACGATGATCAGCTGTTCGATCGTCCCCGCGACGACGATCACCGTCGCCATCCACCAGGTGAGCCGGGATGCCCTGGGCCGCAACGAGATCAGCCACGCCAGCGCGACGCTGTAGAGCACGAACGACACCGCGAACTTGGTCGGCTTGAACCACGCGGTCGACCCCGTGATGACCCGGTCGTCGACCAGCATCCCGACCACGGCGACGACGGTGAGCACGGCGTTGACCGCGGCGAACCAGAGCAGCGGGCGATGCAGACGGGTCTGCCGCCGCGGCAGCGGATCGAGGGTTGTGAGGGCAGTCATGGCGAATCTCCCAAGATAGATAGCTGTACTATCCGTTATGGATAGCTAGACTATCCGCTACAGCGAAGGCGAGCAAGGGGAGCGCGGAAAACGGAGGTTGAACTGTGCGGATCTCGGAGTTGAGCGAGCGCAGTGGTATCGCGGTGGCGACGATCAAGTACTACCTGCGCGAGGGCCTGCTGCCCCCGGGCGAACGCACCAGCCCGAACCAGGCCAGCTACGGCGAGGACCATCTGCGCAGGCTGCGGCTGGTGCGCGCGCTGATCGAGGTGGGCGGGCTGCCCGTTGCCACCGTCGGCGAGGTCCTCGCCGCCGTCGACTCCCCCGACCTGCCGCTGTTCAGCCTGCTCGGCGTGGTCCAGGACAGCATCTCCGCCCCGGTACCGCCCGCGGCCGACGCGGAGTGGGAACGCGCCTCGGCGACCGTGCGCGCGGAGATGGATCGGCGCGGCTGGGACAGGAAACCCAGTCCCGAGGCGATCGACACGCTGACCTCGGTGCTCGTGCGGCTCGCGCAGCTGGGCTACGCGGACTGGGGCGAAACAGCCCTGCCCAGCTATTTCGACGGCGCGCGGGTGATCGCGGAGAACGATGTGACGACCGCGCTGGCGGCGGGCGGACGCGACGACATCATCGACGCGGTCGTGGTGCTGACCCTGCTCGGCGACACCGCACTCGCCGCCATCCGCCGCATCGCCCAGGCCCAGGTCTCGCTGGAAATGCTGAACAACCCCCAGGAATGAGCAACGGCCCCGCGGAATCTCGCGGGGCCGTCGTCGTCCGAGCTTTCAGAGCAAGCGCGACAGGAACGTCTTCGTGCGCTCGTGCTGCGGGTTCGCCAGCAGCTCACGCGGCGGACCCGATTCCACGACCACACCGCCGTCCATGAACACCAGTTCGTCGGCGACCTCGCGGGCGAAGCCCATCTCGTGGGTCACCACCACCATCGTCATGCCCGAATCGGCGAGCTCGCGCATAACGGTGAGCACCTCACCGACCAGCTCGGGGTCCAGTGCCGAGGTCGGCTCGTCGAACAGCATCAGCTTGGGATCCATCGCCAGCGCGCGTGCGATGGCCACGCGCTGCTGCTGACCGCCGGACAGCTGCGCGGGGTAGGCGTTGCGCTTGGCCGAGAGCCCGACCCGTTCCAGCAGTTCCTCGGCCCTGGCGATCGCCTCGGTCTTGCGGATGCCACGCACCTGGGTGGGCGCCTCGATCACGTTCTCCAGCGCGGTGCGGTGCGGGAACAGGTTGAAATGCTGGAACACCATGCCGATGTCGCGACGCTGGATCGCGGCATCGCGCGGATGCATCTCGTAGAGCTTGCCGTTCTTCTCCCGGTAGCCGACGAGCTCGCCGTCGACATACAACCGGCCTGCGTTGACCTGCTCGAGGTGGTTGATGCAGCGCAGGAACGTCGACTTGCCCGAGCCGGACGGCCCGACCAGGGTCAGCACCTTGCCCCGCTGCACCTCGAGGGAGATGCCCTTGAGCACCTGCAACGCGCCGAAGTTCTTGCACACCCGATCGGCCAGCACCATCGGCGGTGCGGCCACTTGTGGTTCGGTCATTTCGCCTTCACCGCCGCCTGCGCCGTGGCCAGTTCCTCGAGCTGCTTGGCCGTCAGCTGCCGGGTGGCACCGCGCGAGTAGTAGCGCTCCAAGTAGTACTGCCCGACCATCAGCACGCTGGTGATCGCCAGGTACCAGGTGGCACAGACGAGCAGCAGCGGGATCGGCTGGAAGTTCACGCCGTAGATGTCACGCGCGCGGCCGAACAGGTCGGTGCTCAACGGGATCGCGGTGACCAGCGAGGTCGTCTTGAGCATGCCGATCAGCTCGTTGCCGGTGGGCGGGATGATCACCCGCATGGCCTGCGGCAGCACGGTGCGGCGCATGGTCTGCGTCCATGACATGCCCAGCGCCACCGAGGCTTCGCGCTGCCCCTCACCGACGGAGTTGATGCCGGCGCGCACGATCTCGGCCATATAGGCGGCCTCGTTGAGGCCGAGGCCGAGCACCGCGAACAGGAACGCCGCCTGCAGGTTCTGCACGTCGAACTCGAAGAACTGCGGACCGAACGGCACCCCGAGGTGAATCTGCTTGTACAGCGAGGGCACCAGGCCCCAGAACACCAACTGCACGAACACCGGGGTGCCACGGAAGATCCACAGGTACACCCACGCGGTGGTGCGCAGCACCGGGTTCGGGGACAGGCGCATTACCGCGAGCACCGTGCCGAGGCCCACCGCGATCGCCATCGCGAGCACGGTGAGCTGCAGGGTGACGATCGCGCCCGCGACGATCCGGGTGTCGAAGAGGTACTTGCCGTAGGTGTCCCACCGGTAGGCGGGATTCGTCGCGGCTCCGTAGACGAACAATCCCACCAGGATCAGGATGATTGCCGCCGCGATCCAGCGGCCCGGCCTCCGCAGCGGGACCGCTTTGATCGGTTCGGGTTCGGTGCCCGGTCCGGGCACCTCCACCGTTGTGTCCTTCTCGGTCACGTCAGCTCACTGCGCCGTTGATCACCGAGGTCTTGATCTGACCCTCCTGGACGCCCCAGTTGGTGGTGATCTCGCCGTACTTGCCGTTGTCGATCAGGTGCTGCAGCGCCTTCTGCAGGGCCACGGCCAGCGGCGAGCCTTTCTGCACGGCCCAGCCGTAGGGCGCGGAATCGAACAGCGGGCCCGCGGCCTCGATCTTGCCCTCGCTCTGCTTGATGGCGTAGGCGGTGACCGGCGAATCGGCCGACATCGCGTCGACCTGACCGAGCACCAGGGCGTTGGTGGCCGCGCTCTGCTCGTCGAAGGCCTTCATTTCGATGGCGGGCTTGCCCTCGGCGACGCACTTGGCGCTCTTGGCGGGAATCTCGTCGGTGTGCTCGACCGTAGTGGCCTGTACGGCGACTTTCTTGCCGCACGCATTGTCGGGATCGATGGCTTTACCGGTTTGCTGGGCCCACTGGATGCCCGCGGAGAAATAGGTCGTGAAATCGACCTGCTGTTCGCGTTCACGCGAATCGGTGATCGAGGACATACCCACGTCGTAGGTGCCCGCCTGAATCGCGGGAATGATCTTCTCGAAGTTGGATTCGACGTAGTCGACCTTCAGTCCGAGGGTGGTCGCGACCGCGTCGAGCAGGTCGACGTCGAAACCGACGATCTTGCCGCCGGCGTCCTTGTACTCGTTCGGCTGGTAGGGCACATTGACGCCGACGACGATCTTGCCTGCCTGCTTGACCTTGTCGGGGACGGCCGCGGCGAGCGCGTCGACCTTCTCCACCGACACCTTCGTCACCGTGGAGGTATCACCCTCGGTGTTGGTGGTGCAGCCACTCAGCACCAGGGCGCCACCGGCGACCGTACAGAGCAGCCGCACGGCGCCGCGGCCGAGAACAGTTCGAACAGACAAAGGAGCCTCCACATTTCACGTCGACGCCGGCCACGTGTCAGCGCCTGTTTGGCAATGTATGCGAACCGGACACAGCGTGGTGCGACAGTAACCGAAGATTAATCAGCCAATGTGAAAGGGGTCCCTTCACCTGCGGTGCACGCGGGCTCTGACCTGCTCGGTGAATTCGCTGGTGGAAGCCAGACCACCGAGATCCGCGGTCGCGATTCCGGCCGCCAGAGTAGCGGCGACGGCACGAGTGATCCGGTCCGCCGCGTCGTCGAGTCCGCGGTCGTCGTGGCGAACGGCCAACCACCGCAACAACATCGCCGACGACAGCTGCAGTGCCGCCGGATTGGCGCGGTTGCGTCCGGCCAGACCGGGCGCGGCCCCGTGCACGGCCTGTGCCATCGCCTTGGTGTCCGAACAGTTCAGCGACGCGGCCATGCCGAGCGAGCCCGCCAGCTCGCCCGCCAGATCGGACAGGATGTCACCGAAGAGGTTCTCGGTGACGATCACGTCGTACTCGCCGGGCGCGCGGACCAGGTGCGCGGCCATCGCGTCGACGTGCTCGTCGTCGACCCGCACGTCCGGGTACTGCGCGGCCACCTCGTAGCACACGTCGCGGAACAGGCCGGTCGTCATCGGCAGCACATTCGCCTTGTGCACCACGGTGACTCGCTTGCGCCTGCCCCGCGCCAGCCGCAGCGCCTGATGCGCGATCCGCTCGCACGCCTGCCGGGTGATCACCGCCACCGCCATCGCCACATCGGGCGTCGGCCGGAACTCCCCCGACCCGGCGAACATGTTGCGGTCGGCGTAGAAGCCTTCGCTGTTCTCGCGCACGATGACCAGGTCGATGTCCGGTGCCGTCGACCGCACCCCGGCGAACGCCACCGCGGGCCGGATATTGGCGTAGAGGCCGAGCCGCTTGCGGATCACCCCGCCCGGCGCGACCCGCATGTCCGCGGGATAGGACGCGTTGTCGTGGGGGCCGAGGATCCAGGCATCGAGGTCCTCGAGCCCGCGCAGCGTCTGCTCCGGCAGCGGGTCGGCGCAGGCCGCGATGGCCTCGTGGCCCATCAGCAGCGGCACCCACTCCACCGGCCCGAGTCCCGCCGCGCCGATCGCCTCGTCGACGACCGCCCGCGTCGCGGCGACCACCTCGGGGCCGATTCCGTCACCGTCGATCACACCGAGCCGCAGGCTCGCCTTCGTACCGTTCACACCCCCATCCTCGCGCCTGTCGGGGCCGACCTGACCACGGGGACACGCCACAGCGACTACTTTCTGCAGATCATGGTGCAGTCGGTGGAGTTGCTCCTGGACGAAGACAGTGAGGCCGAGGTCCGCAGACAGTGGGCGGTGCTGGTGCAAGCCGGCCTCGGCAGCCCCCGTGGCACCGTCCATCGGCCACATGTGACGGTAGCGGTGGCGCGCGAGATCTGGCCGCGGATCGACCGCGCGCTGGCCGGGATCGAGTTCCGGCCGCTGCCGATCCGGCTGGGCGGGCTGCTGGTCTTCGGGGCGCGCAGGCCGATCCTGGTGCGGCCGGTCATCGTCACCGCGGACCTGCTCGACCTGCACCGCCGCGTCTATGACCTGGTCCAGCCCTGCCCCGGCATCCCCGCGACGATGCGGCCCGACGCATGGACACCGCACGTGACCCTGGCCCGCCGGATGCCGCCGGACCGACTGGGCGACGCTGTCTCGGCGGTGGCCACCGACCACGATTTTCCAGCCGTTGTGGTGGGCATTCGCCGCTGGGACGGGGAGGCGCGACAGGAGCGCATCGTGGTCGGTGGAAGATAGAGGGACGCCACGGCGTTACAGCCGGGGACACCGACAAGGAAGGGACGTCATGGCCACCCAGACGCTGACCCAGCAGAACTTCGACGAAGTCATCACCGGAAACGACGTGGTCCTCGTCGATTTCTGGGCAGAGTGGTGCGGTCCGTGCAAGAGCTTCGCACCGACTTTCGAGAAGGCCTCCGCGCAGCACACCGACGTGGTGTTCGGCAAGGTCGACACCGAGGCAGAGCAGGGACTCGCCGCCGCGGCGAACATCCGGTCCATCCCGACGATCATGGCCTTCCGCGAGGGCGTGCTCGTGTTCGCCCAGCCGGGCGCGCTGCCGCCTGCCGCGCTCGAGGACCTGGTCACCCAGGTGAAGGGCCTCGACATGGACGAGGTCCGCAAGCAGATCGCCGAGCAGGCCCCCGCCGCCGAATAGGCGCGACGAAACGTCAAGGGCCCGTTCACCTTTGGTGAGGCGAACGGGCCCTTTGTGCTCTCCGGAATCAGCCGGCGAGCAGGTTGACGCAGGCGATCATGGCGCGCACGGTCGATTCGGCGCCGTCGCCGGCCATGGCAGCGGCCCAGCCGCGCCTGCCGTTGAACTCGCACTGCACGAAGGTGGCGGTGCCCTCGGTGGTGCGGCGCTGGTGGAACTGCAGGATCTCGAGGGGGTAGCCCTCGTCGTAGAGCGCCGAGGTCATGGCGGCGACCGGGCTACCGGTCGCGATGACGGTGCGCAGGTGATCGGCGAATTCCAGGGTCGCGGTGAAATCCGTTCCGGAACAAGTGAATTCGCCGAGGGCGATCGGTCCGTCGATCCGGGCGTACCGGTCGAGGAACTGGGCGGGAGTCAGGTCGGTGGTCTCGGCGCGCAGCCCCTTGGGGGCGGCGTCGAACAGGGCACGGTCCAGTGTCAGCAGTGTCATTGCAGGTGAGGTCTTCCCGAAGATCGTCTTCGTTGGCAGTGGGACCAGCAGAACAATGAAAATCAGCCCGCAGCGAGGGGGCCGGTCCGAATCAGACCCCGCTACGGCGGGTTACTACGAGAAGAATCTGCCGTGTGGCTGCCTGCGCGGTCTGCGCAGCAGCGGCCGCGCGGTCGCGGTCAGCGACAAGCAGCGCGGCAAAGCGGTCGGCGGGATTCGGCACGAGTTCGACAATAGGGCGATCGTCGCGAAACCGCAACCTACTTACCGGCTCGACGTGTCTACCCGTGAGTACCATCACCGCAGCTCAGCGCCTACTCACTCCGCGCCGGTACCGTGAACGCATGGGTACGGTCTTCGCGATGACGATCCCAGGGCTGGCGATCCTGCTGATCCTGCTCGCGCTGCTCGAGGTGGTGGTCAACCGGCTGACCGGCACGCGCGTGCTGCCGTGGACGCGCAAACGCACCGGGCCCGCGGTGGCGGCGACCGGGTTCGAGCACCTCACGGCGATGTTCCAGGGGTCCAAGCAGCACGAGTTCGAGCAGCGGCAGAGCACGCTGATGCACCGGGAGACGCCGTCGGAGGGCGCGCCGCCACGGGATGAGGTGGATCTGGCGGGTGGGTCGGCCAGGCTGGTCGCGCGCGAACGCTAGCGGTCGCCGCCCAGTCGCTCGACCGAACCGAGTGCCCGAGCCGAACCGTCGACGTCCACCTGCAGGCGCAGGCTGCCGGGCTGCAGACTGGTGCGCAGCACGACCTTGTCGCCCATCATCACCGGGCCGACATGCTCGACGATCGCCCGGTACGGCAGTTCGTGGTGGTCGGGCTGGGCGGCGAGGGCTTCCTCGACCGCCTCCCAGTAGACGGCGTTGTTGACGTGGCCGAGCCGGTCCACATCGGTCACCCGCAGCGGGAACGACACTGCCTCCGCGGCGACGCCGTTGAGCTCGGTGAGCGCGGCGCGCCAGCGCAGCCGATGCTCGGTGGTGCTGGCCAGCATCGGCGCCATGAACGCGTCGCTCATCCGCGCCGGGCGCCCGGCCACCGGGTCGATGTGGATCAGGAACGCGGCGGCCTCGATGTGCCCGCCCCGCTCCCCCTTGAGCTGAATCCGCATGTCGCACCATCGATTCGACAGCGCGTCGGCCCAGCGGCGTAGGTGCACCCGGTCACCGAACATGATGGGTTCGTAGACGTCGATAACGGTGCGCCGCACGATCCACGCCTGGTGCGCGTCGCCGTCGGCGACGGCGTCGAGATGATCGAACCCGATGTCTTGCAGATACCGCGCCACGGCGTCCAGGCGCAGCCGGTCGTTGCCGTCGGTGTCCCCGAGGCGCACCGGCCACGACACCGCGAAGGCCTGCTCGATATCGGGGCAGTCGGGCAGCGGGGTCGCGATGACGTCAGTGGTCATGTGTCCGATGCTGCCACATTCCGCCGCTGCCGCTGCCCGGCGCCGAGGCGTTTCGCGCCGCCGGAATCAGCCGCGTTCGGCGGCGGACTTGATCCCCTCGACGTGGGTGGTCCACATCCCGCGCGCGTGCTCGGCCTCCGCCTCGGTGGCGTTGTTGTCCTGACTCAGCGACAACCGCGTGGTCGTGTCGTCCCCGGTGAGCTCGTAGGTGAGCGTGTGATAGTTCTCGGGCAGGTCGTCCTGGCCGCTCAGCGGGCTGTAGTGGGTGACCTTCAGCAACCGGCCCGGCTCGACAGCGAGAATCTCCCCGCGGTCCTCGTAGGGCTTGCCCTCGTACTCGCCCTGCCACACGATCGAGCTACCCGGCTGCCAATCGGTGCGTACCTCGGCACCGAACATGAACCGGCGGATCTGCTCCGGGTCGGTCAGCACGTCCCATACCCGCTGCGGAGAGGCGCTGATCTCGGTCTGCGCGGTCGCGACGAATCCGGTCATGATGCTCAACTCCTTCGGTCGACCACCCCACACTACGACCGCGCGACCCCCGCGTCTTGGACAAAGGCGCCAGGCTCCTCGGCGGTGTTTTACGGTTCGTGGACGCTCCGCGAGTCGCCGCCGGGAAACGGCGGGCGCGCGTTACGGTCGCCGCGCTCGACCCATTGTTACCCGCGCGAAAGGATCAATCGACATGGCATTCGAAGTCAACGGAGCTATCGGCGACCACTACAACGAGGCTGGTGGCGTGTCGAGCCCACTGGGGGAACCGACCTCGGATGAGCGGGACGCACCCAACGGTGGCAAGTTCCAGGAGTTCACCGGCGGCGTCATCTACTTCACGCTGCCGACGGGAGCCAAGACCGTGTACGGCGCCATCCGGCAGGCGTGGGAAGCCGAGGGCGGCGCGGGTGGCCGACTCGGCTACCCGACCTCCGACGAGCAGGACATCGACGGCGGCAAGATCAGCCACTTCGAGAACGGTTCGATCAGCTACTCGATCGCCGACGACGCGGTGACGGTCAACGCCTGACCAGCGTCCCGTTTCCCAGCCACTGTGGGCACCGATCCTGAGCGGTCGGTGCCCACAGTGCCGAGTAGGCCATGTCAGTGCGCGGCCGCGTCCCAGCTGCGGCCGGTGCCGACGGACACCGTCAGCGGCACCGAGAGTTCGATGGCCGAGGACATCTGTTCGCGGGCAAGGGCTTCCAGCGCCTCGCGTTCGCCGTCGGCGACCTCGAAGACGAGTTCGTCGTGGATCTGCAGGAGCATCCGCGAGCGCAGGCCTGCCTCGCGCATGGCGTTGCGCACATTGATCATGGCGACCTTGATGATGTCGGCGGCGGTGCCCTGGATCGGGGCGTTGAGGGCCATCCGCTCGGCGGCCTCGCGGCGCTGACGGTTGCTGGAATCCAGGTCGGGCAGGTAGCGGCGGCGACCGAACAGGGTTTGGGTGTAGCCGACCTTGCGGGCCTGCTCGACGACCTCGGCCAGGTAGTCACGGATGCCGCCGAAGCGGTCGAAGTAGACGTCCATCTGCTCCTTGGCCTCGGCGGTGCTGATCTTCAGCTGCGCCGAGAGGCCGTAGGAGCTCAGACCGTAGGCCAGACCGTAGGACATGGCCTTGATCCGGCGGCGCATCTCCGGGTTCACCTCCGACAGCGGGATGTCGAAGGCCTTGGACGCGACGAAGGTGTGCAGGTCCTCGCCGGAGTTGAACGCCTCGATCAGACCCTCGTCGCCGGACAGGTCCGCCATGATCCGCATCTCGATCTGGCTGTAATCCGCGGTCATCAACTCGGTGTAGCCGGGGCCGACGACGAAGGTGTCGCGGATCTGGCGGCCGGTGTCGGTGCGGATCGGGATGTTCTGCAGGTTCGGCTCGGTCGAGGAGAGCCTGCCGGTGGCGGCGATGGTCTGGTTGAAGGTGGTGTGCACGCGACCGTCGTCGGCGACCGACTTGAGCAGGCCGTCGACGGTCACCTTGAGCCTGGTCGCGTCACGGTGCGCGAGCAGGTGCTCGAGGAAGGCGTGGCCGGTCTTCTCGAACAGCGACTCCAGCGCGTCGGCGTCGGTGGTGTAGCCGGTCTTGGTGCGCTTGGTCTTGGGCATGTCGAGCTCGTCGAACAGCACCACCTGCAGCTGCTTGGGCGAGCCGAGGTTGATCTGCTTGCCGATCACCTCGTACGCCGAGTTCGCCGCATCGGCCACCCGGTCGGCGAACTGACGCTGCAGCGCCTCGAGCTGGGCGACGTCGACGGCGATACCCGCCTCTTCCAGCTGGCCGAGCACGCCGAGCAGCGGCAGCTCCATCTCGTCGAGCAGGGCAGTGGACTCGATCGCGGCCAGCTCGGTGTCGAGCGCGTCGGCGAGGTCGGCGACCGCGCGGGCACGCAGCATCTCCTGGCGCGCGGTCTCGGCGGCGACGGTGTCCTCGTCGTCGAGCAGCGAGAGCTGACCCGTGTCGCCGGTTTCCACGCGCAGTTCGCGCTTGAGGTAGCGCAGGGACAGATCGTCGAGGTTGAAGCTGCGCTGGCCGGGCCGGACCAGGTAGGCCGCCAGCGCCGTATCGGTGGTGAGACCGGCCAGGGTGAACCCGCGACCACGCAGCGCGTGCCCGGCGGCCTTGGCCTCGTGCAGTGCCTTGGGCACGGCCGGGTCGGCCAGCCAGGCTCCCAGTGCCGCCTCGTCCTCGGGGGTGAGCACGGTGAGGTCGATGTAGCCGCCCTCCCCGTCTCCGGCGGCGATGGCGATCGCACGGGCGTCGCCGTGCACCGGGGTGCCGGTACCGACCACCGACAGACCTTGGCGCACACCGGCTTTCGCGTGCTCGGCCAGCCAGTCGGCCACCGCGCCCTGATCGAGGGCGCCACCGCTGATCTCGAAGCCCGATTCGGCCTCGGGCTCGGCGGAGCCGAGGGTCTCGAAGAGCCTGTCGCGCAGCACCCGGAATTCCAGGTCGTCGAAGAGCTGGTGGATCTTCTCCCGGTCCCACGGCGCCTGCGCGAGCTGGTCGGGGGTGTAGGGCAACGGCACCTCGCGCACCATCTCGGTGAGCTGGCGGTTGAGCACGACGCTGGACAGGTTGGCGCGCAGCGCGTCGCCGACCTTGCCTTTCACCTGGTCGACCTTGTCGACGAGGGTGGCCAGGTCACCGTATTCGCGGATCCACTTGGCCGCGGTCTTCTCGCCGACGCCGGGGATGCCGGGCAGATTGTCGCTCGGGTCGCCGCGCAGGGCCGCGTAGTCCGGGTACTGGGCGGGGGTGAGTCCGTATTTGGTCTCCACCTCGGCCGGGGTGAAGCGGGTGAGATCGGAGACGCCCTTGCGCGGGTAGAGCACGGTGACGTCGTCGTTGACCAGCTGGATGGCGTCGCGGTCACCGGTGACGATGAAGACCCGGTACCCCTGGGCGACGGCCTGGGTGGTGAGGGTGGCGATCACGTCGTCGGCCTCGTAGCCGTCGATCGCCATCACGGGAATGCCGAGGGCGCCGAGCACGTCCTTGGTGAGTTCGACCTGACCGCGGAACTCGTCGGGCGTCGCGCTGCGGTTGGCCTTGTACTCCGGGTAGGCCTCGGTGCGGAAGGTCTTGCGGGACACGTCGAACGCCGCGGCCACATGGCTGGGCTTCTCGTCGCGCAGCAGATTGATGAGCATCGAGGTGAACCCGTACACCGCGTTGGTGGTCTGCCCGGTGACGGTCTTGAAGTTCTCCGCCGGTAGCGCGAAGAACGCGCGATAGGCCAGCGAGTGCCCGTCCAGGAGCAGCAGCGTCGGCCGCTCACCGCCCGAATCGGTGGTCGTTGTCGATGCCTGCGCAGTCGTCGGTGAACTCACCCGGATGAGTGTAGGGACCACCACCGACACCCCGACCGTCCGACACCCACCGGCCCACGCGACGTAAGCGGCCGCCGCGAGCAGGTGCTGCCCTCCGAGGTCTCGCCTATGCCAAATCGGGTCCCTGCGGATTGTCCGACCACACCCCGAACCGGCCGCCGTAATGCGATGATATTCACAGAGTTTCGCGATCGGAGTCCTCATGAACACTCCCGCCGACGGCACGCAGGCAACCGCTGCAGCGTCCGCCCTCGATCTTGCCCTGCAGCGGCTGCACTCCCCCGAGCCCGAGTACTACGCCGCCTACTCGCACGTGTCGGGTCCGCGGCCCGCACCTGCGACCCTGTACCGCTAGGGCGAGCGGTGGTACCCAGGCCCGCGACCGAATTGCCGTGGCCAGGTTTCGCCGCAGGCCCGACCCGACCGCCGGGCGGAATTCGCCCGGTTCGCGAGTTCGTACTCAAAGTCCAGTCACGCTGCAACCTCGACTGCGACTACTGCTACGTCTACCACCTGGCCGACCAATCCTGGCGTGGCCAGCCCCGGCGCATGTCGCCTGAGGTGGTCACCGCGCTGGCAGATCGGCTCGCCGAGCACGCGCGCGCCCACCACCTCGACTATGTGACCGTTCGGCTGCACGGTGGTGAGCCGCTCCTGGGTGGTCCGGACGCGCTCGTCGAGGTGGTCGCGATATTGCGCAGCCGACTCGCGCCGTGCCGGCTCGTGGCGTCGGTCCAGACCAACGGCGTGCTGCTCGACGACGCGGCCGCACAAACACTGGCGAGCGCAGGCATCGGGATCGGCATCAGCATCGATGGCGATCGTGATGCCAACGACCTGCACCGTCGCTTCCGCGACGGCCGGTCCAGCTATGACGCGGTAGTCACGGCGATCGAGCTGATGGGACAACCGCGCTTGCGCGACTATTTCTCCGGCGTGCTCTGCACGGTGCAGCTTGCGGCCGACCCGCTGACCGTGTGGCACAGTCTGCGCGAGCTCGGTGTGCCCGCGCTGGATTTCCTGCTGCCGCACGGCACCTGGGATCGGCCGCCGCCCCAGCTGTCGGCGCGCGCGGGCCGGACCCCGTATGCGGACTGGCTCGTCCCGATCTTCGACGACTGGTTCGATGCCGATGAAAGGCCTTGCGAGATACGTATTTTCGAGGACCTGATGCATCTGATTCTCGGCGGGACGACCTGTTACGAATCGTTCGGGCTGGATCCGGTCACTCTCGTGGTGATCGAAACCGATGGAACCTATGAGCAGGTCGACAGCATGAAGGCCGTCGGCGAGGGAGCCGCCGCGACCGGGCTCGATGTCTTCCGGCATTCACTCGACGAGGTCTCGGCGCTGCCGGCCATGGTCGCGCGGCAGCTCGGCGAGTCGGCCCTGGCGCCGGAGTGCACAGCATGCGGTCAAGTCCGCGTGTGTGGTGGCGGTCTGTACTCGCACCGATACCGGCCGGGCAACGGCTTTCGCAACCCCTCGGTCTACTGCGCCGACCTGTTCGCGCTCATCAGCCACATCGAGACGCGGGTGGCCGACGCGCTGGCCGCGCGCGGCACCAGTCTCGCCGCGGTGCGGGCAGGCTGAAGTCAGGCCGATCCCGCGCCGTCGCCCAGTTCGCCGCACCGCGCGCGCAGTACCTCGGCCCGATCCGAGCCCAATTCGACGTACACGGCCAGGGATTGGAGCAGCGCACTGCGTCCGCCGACTTCGTCACCGAGCCGTAGCCGGACCTCGCCGAGCGCTTCGAGCGTCTCCGCCTCGCCATGCCGATCGCCGCACGCCCGCCGGACCGCCAGCGATTCCTCGAAGGTGTCGGCAGCCTCGGGTGCACGTCCCATGGCCGCCAGCGTCCGGCCCAGTTCATGCAGGACGATGCCCTCGCCGAGCGGATCGAGTCCGTGACACGCCTCGCGTGCCTGCTCCAGCAGCAGCAGCGCGGCCGCGTACTCGCCGCGGTCGAAGTGCGTGCCCGCCAGCACATCCTGGGTGATCAGCGCTTCGTTACGGCGATCGCCGAGCTCGGCCAGAATGACCCTGGCTTCGTCGCCGAACGCCAGAGCGTCGTCGTGCCTGCCCAGCTGCCTGGCAATGTCGCCGAGATTGCCCAGCGCCATCGCCTCGCCGGTCCGGTCACCGATCTCGCGATTGATCCGCAGCGAATCCTGGTAGGCCGACCACGCCTCCTGTGACCGGCCCAGTTCGGCCAAGGCACCGCCCAGGCTGGTCAGGCACCACTGCTCGCCGAACCGGTCACCGGATGCCCGCGCTGCAACCAGCGCGAATTCGCTGGTCGCGAGCCAATCGCCGTAGTGGCGGCGGATCTTGTAGTAGGTCACAGCGGCCAGTGCGAGCCGCCAGGCGAAGTCCGGCGATGCGCTCTCTGTCCCGGCGCGAACGGCAGCGGTAAGGTTCGCTCGCTCGCCGTCGCACCACCGCAGCGCGTCTTCGTAGGTTTCGAGGGTGACGGTCGGAATGCCCGCGCTCGGCGCGCCGAGCGGCACATGCCGACGGGCGGGTGCGAGCAGCCGATCGGCCGCATCCGTTGCCCGCGTATACCATTCGAGTTCGCGTGCGGCCGCCGCGTGACGCTCGTGCTCCGGTTCGTCCTCGGCGACCCGCTCCACCGCGTACTCGCGCAGCAGATCGTGGAACCGATACCGATCCCGGGCGGGACGTTCCAGCACATTGAATGCGACCAGCGAGTCCAGGACGCGACGCGCCCGATCGGGTGGCAGGTCGAGCAGCGCGGCGGCGGCGGCCGTCCCGAGTTCGCCGCCGGGGTGCAGCCCGAGCAACCGGAAGGCCCGGCGCAGGTCCTCGGGTAGATTGCGGTAAGACCAGGAGAACACCACACGCACCTCCGCTGTCGGATCTTCATCCACGCCGGTCAGAGCATCGAGCCGACGCCGCTCACCGGCCAGCTCGGCGGCCAGTTCCGCCAACGTCGCCCCGGTCAGGGCGGCGTGTTCGGCCGCGATCGTCAAAGCCAGGGGCAGGTAGCCGCACAATCGGGCCACCGCCGCCGCGGCGGCCGAGTCGTCCTCGACCTCAGCGTCCTCTGCCCCGGAGGCGTTGTGCAGCAGCGCTCGCGCGTCGACCGGAGCCAGCGGCCGCAGCACCATCCTGGCCGCCCTCTCGCGCACCACCAGATTCGAGAGCGGACCGCGAGTTGTCACCAGGGTTGCACAGCCCGGTGGCGGGAGCAGCGGCAGCACCTGCTGTGTGGTCAGAGCGTTGTCGAGAACCACCAGAACCCTTCTACCGTCCAGCAATTCGCGATACCGCTGCGTCAGGCGTGGCTCGTCGAGCGGCGACAGCGGCAGCGTCTCGTCCAGCGAGCGGACGAACCAGTCCAGTGCCTCGCACTCGCTGAGCACCGGAAGCGCGCTATAGCCTCGCAAGTCCAGATAGAGCTGGCCGTCCGGGAAGTGCTCGCTGACCTCACGCGCAACGTGCAGCGCCAGACTGGACTTTCCGATGCCCGGCGGGCCGGTCACGACGCCGATCGGCCGCGGCGCGGCCCCGACGAGCAGCTCGGCCAATCGGCCGCGCTCGTCAGTCCTGTCGGTGAAAGAACCAGAGGTATAAGGCAATTGCCGAGGGCGCCGGGTCGCGACCGGTGGGGCTGCCGCGCTCGGCGCCGCGTCGTCGAGCATCAGCTGGGCCAGTGCCTGGATCAGTGCTGCTTCCAGCGCATCCGGCGTCGCTACCGTCGCCGTGGTCAGCCCGCTCTCACGCAGCTTGGAGCGGAACGCGAGCTGCCGCGGATCGGGTCCGTCGGGCGCGTCGTCCGCCACGAACAGTACAAGGCGACGTTTACCGACGACGGTTGCGGTATCGAATTCCAACTCGGTGTAGGACCGGCCAGGATCGTCGCGGACCGGCGAGCCGTACCGCTGCCCGATGATGCCGACGTAGATATCGCACGCGCCGACCAGCTCCGCGCACAGGGCAGACGAGGGTCGGGTATCCGCCGTGAAATAGCGCATGTCGACCGGGGCGTGCCGCATCCGCTTGACTGCGTCTTCCGCCGCGTCGACCCACGACCGATCAGCGGGGCGAATCCGCAGATCCCCGGTGTGACTCAAGAAGATTCGCCACGGACGCCCGACATCTGTCACAGGTCAACGGTAGCCGCCGACCGGTCTATCCACCGGGGGAACCGGCGACAGCCCGCCGCTCTGCTCGGGGCGGGCAGTAGTGCCGACGACATCGGCCCCTGTGCCGCTCATCGAGCGGCAC
>NZ_JBHXAY010000086.1:0-32271 GCF_042728775.1 Nocardia sp. NPDC060259 | reverse complement strand
CGCCCTCACCACTTCTAAAACACGGCCTAGTCGAGATCCTGCTCCGCCACGCCGCCCCCGTCATCCCTCACCCGGCGGGCACGGCGTTCAAGACTACAACTTCGCCAAGTATCGCGCCGATGCCGACCGAGTGCCGCGCACGACCTGTACTACGAATCGCCAATCGCCAATCGCCAATCGCTCGGAGCGCTGGATCGCGGCCTGCATGCCGGTGGCGAACTCCCGGCGCGCGATCTCCGGGTCGGCCTGCGCGCGCAGTGTCGGGCAGCTGGCGGAGGTGGCCGGAACTCCGGCGCGCCGCAGCAGCAGTGTCGCGGGGCACCAGCCGACGGCGCTGTAGAACAGCAGATTCGCGCCGACGAAACCGGTGAAGATCAGCCACCACTGCGAAAACGTGACCGCGAGAAGGACGCTGATCAGAACGAAGGCGCCTGCGAGTAGCGGCACGAGGCGCTCGATCGACCAGCCCTGGTGTCGGGGGAGACTCGCCATGGGCAATTCATCCAATCATGGTGCTCGCCTGCGCATTGTGTGATCAGGCGAGGGCGAGGAAGAGCTTTTCCAGCTCGGCTTCGGTCATCGGTTCGGAGCCGTCGGCGGTGTCTCCGGTCAGGCATTCCCGCAAGCCGGTCGCGACGATCTTGAACCCGGCGCGATCGAGGGCGCGCGAAACGGCGGCGAGCTGGGTGACGACATCCTTGCAGTCGCGGCCCTGTTCGATCATCGAGATGACGCCGGCGAGCTGTCCGTTCGCACGGCGAAGACGGTTGAGGACCTGGGCGATAGTCTCTTCGTTGCCGACCATGGTGGTGCCTTTCTGTGTGGTTCACCCAGTATACCCCTGGGGGTATCCATGGGCCCGCCGGCGGCGAGCCCATGGATGTGATCTCAGTGGTGGGCGAAGCTGATGGAGGGGAGAACCTTGCGCAGCCAAGCGGGGGACCACCACGCGGCGTGGCCGGTCAAGCGCAGCAGCACGGGTAGGAGCACCAGCCGGACCGCGAAGGCGTCGAGCAGCACCGCCACGCCGAGGATGATTCCCATCTCCTTGGGTGGCAGCGGCTCGGCGAGTGCGAAGGTGAAGAACACCGCGACCATGACCGCCGCGGCGGCGAAGATCACCCGGCCGGAATGGGCCATCCCGTCGACCTGCGCGATCTTGGGGTCACCGGAATGTTCGTAGTGCTCCTTGGCGGTCGCCAGCAGGAACACGGTGTAGTCCATCGCGATGGCGAAGATCATCGCGAAGAAGAACACCGGCCCCCAACCGTCGAGGAACCCTTGCGGAGTGAATCCGAGCAGGCCCGCACCGTGGCCGTCCTGGAAGATCAGGCGCGCGACCCCGAACGCCGCGGCGGTCGACAGCAGACTGACCACGGTACCCAGCACGGCGATCAACGGCGCCTGGAGTGCGATCAGCAACAGTGCGAAGCCCAGCACCAGGATGATTCCGACGATGATCGGCAGGTATTTGTCCAGGGCGTCCTGCAGATCCAGGTTCTCGGCTGGAGCGCCGCCTGCCAGCGCGCCGGCCGGCATGGTGTCACGCAGGTCGTCCAGGATGTCGCCCATCCGGTCGTCCGAAGGGTCGACCTCGGGCAGTGCCTGCATCATGACCAGGCCGCTACCGTCGATCGCGGGCTGGGCGGGGGTGACCATGCTGATGCCGTCGACGGTCTTGGCGGCTTCGGCGACCTGTGTGGCCTCACCTGCCGGGGCGATGATCTGGATCATGCCCGGCGCGCCCTTGCCCATCTGGGCCTGCACGAGTTCGTAGCCTTGCCGGACCGGCGCGTCATCGGGCACGACCTGGATCGAGGGCATCGCCACCTTGAGGCCGATGACAGGCACCGACAGCGCGATCAACACCAGCAGTGCGCCGATGGCGAACGGCCAGGGCTTGTCGTGCAGCAGCTTGCCCCACGCCTCGAATCGCGGTGAGCGGTGCTGCTGGCGCTTGGCGTACGGCAGTGCGCCCGCGTTGACCTTGCTGCCCAGAGCACCCAGTGCCGCCGGCAGCAGCGTCATGGTGGCGAGCAGAACGAATGTGACCGCGAACATGATGCCGACAGCCATGGTGCGCACGGCTGGTGTCGGCACGATCAGCACGGCCGACAGGCTGACCAAGACGGTGAGTCCGGACAGCACAACGGCCTTCCCGGCCGTGTCCATGGTCTCGGCGACGGCCGCTCTGGAATTCGGTGCGGTGGTGAGCGCGTCACGGAAACGGGCAACGATGAACAGCGCGTAGTCGATGCCCAGCGCGAGGGCGAACATCATCGCGAAGTTCATGGCCCACACCGAGATCGGGGTGACCTGGTTCAGCAGGACCAATCCGCCCGCGGACGCGATCAGCCCTGCCAGGGTCAGCAGGAGCGGCAGCCCGGCGGCGACCATCGACCCGAAGGCCAGCACCATGATCGCCAACGTGACCGGCCACGAAAACAACTCGGCCTTGATCATGGCGTCATGGTTGGCCTTGTTGAAGTCGCTCCACAGCGCTGAGGCGCCGGTCGGGTAGACGTCGATCCCGTCCCCCGATACCGCGGTGAGCGCTTCCTTGTGTTCGTCGACGGCTTTGACCATGTCGTCGGTGGAGGCGTTGGCGCCGGCGATGAGAATGCCGGTGTGTCCGTCCGGGCTGATGGACATCCCGGGCTGTGGAGCGATCACCTCGCCGAAGCGGGAATCCCCTTCGAACACGGTGCCGATCTCGTCGAGAGCCTGCTGAACTTGTGGACTGTCGACGGTGTGGACGTCGGAATGGACGACGACCTGCACCGCCGCCGAGGAATTGCCTCCGAAGTGCTGCTGCGCCAGCTCGCGCACGCGCACCGATTCCGAACCGTTGGCCTGCCAGCCAGCCCCTGCGAGCGAGTCGAACACGCTCGGTGCGGCGGAGCCGAGGGCGACCAGCAGTACGAGCCACACGCCGACAACGAGCTTGGACCGGCCCGCCATCGTCGCGCCGAGCCGGCCCAGAATACCGCCGGATATACCCGGCGGTTCCGTGCTTCGACCTGGGGAAACCGTCAGAGATGCGCTCATCATTTTTCCTTTCATACCCCGGGGGGTATATTGGCTGGCGAATCCAAAGATACCCCCGGGGGTATAGAAATCGGAAGAGTGGCATGCGGCACACGCCGTGCCGAGACCGCTGGGAGGCGCGAGATGAGAGTTGTGATCGTTGGTGGGGTTGCCGGAGGGATGTCGGCAGCCACCCGTTTGCGCCGACTGGATGAATCGGCCGAGATCGTCGTTCTCGAACGTGGCGATCACGTCTCGTTCGCGAACTGCGTTCTGCCCTACTACGTCGGCGGCGTGATCCCGAAGCGGGAATCGCTGCTGCTGCAGACCCCGAAGGCGCTCTCCGCGCGGTTTCGCCTGGACGTGCGAGTGCGGCATGAAGTCGTCGCGGTGGATCCGGTCGCACGGACGGTGATCGTCCATGAGGTGGATACGGCGCGCGAGTATGTCGAATCCTTCGATGAGCTGGTGTTGAGTACCGGTGCGTCAGCGGTTGTGCCGCCCATACCCGGGGTGGGACGCGCGCTGGTGTTACGGGATGTCGAGGATGTCGACCGCATGGCCGAAGCGGTGGCCGACGTGCGGTCGGCGGTCGTCGTCGGTGCCGGCTTCATCGGCGTCGAGCTGGCCGAAAACCTGGTGCGGCGGGGAATCGCGACCACGGTGGTAGAACGCGGCACGCAGGTGCTGGCGCCGCTGGATGTCGAGATGGCCGCGCCGGTCGCTGCCGAGATGCGGAAGCACGGGATCCGTCTGGAGCTGGGAGCGGAGGTGGCGAGCATCGAAGCCGATACCGTGACGCTGTCCGACGGGCGAGAGGTACCGGCGGAGCTGGTCGTGATGGCGATCGGGGTCCGCCCGGAAAGCGGTCTCGCTCGGGAGGCCGGGATCGACATCGGTTCCGGTGGTGGCATCGTGGTCGATGACCGCTTGCGGACATCGGCGCCAGGGATCTACGCGGTCGGCGATGTGGTGGAGAAGAAGGACGCGGTGTCGGGCCGGTCCACACTGATGCCGCTGGCCAATGCGGCCAATCGGCAGGGCAGGCTCGTGGCCGACGTCATCGCGGGGTTGCCCGTCGTGGATCCACCAGCCCAGGGCACTGCCATCCTGGGCGTCTTCGATCTCACCGCGGCGATGACCGGCTGGAGCGAGAAGCGGCTGTGGGCTGCCAGCCGCCCGTTCCGGGTTCTGCATACGCACCCGCTCTCGCACGCCGGGTACTATCCGGACGCCCGGGCCATGTCGGTGAAACTGCTGGTGGAGCCCGAACCGACCGAATTCTGGGAGCCCAGGCGGTCGGCGGTGATGGTGTCGACAAGCGCATCGATGTGCTGGCTACCGCGATGGCGGGCGGTATCACGGCATCGCGGCTGATGGACTTGGAGCTGGCGTACGCGCCCGCGTTCGGTTCGGCCAAGGACCCGGTGAACATGCTCGGCTACATGGCCGACAATCTGCGCATCGGAGGACTCCGCACGGCGCAGTGGTACGAAGTCGACGACGCGATCGCCACAGGTTCGCAGGCGGTCGATGTGCGGTCGGCGGAAGAGTTCGCCGCGGGTTCGATCCCCGGCTCGCTCAACATCCCGCTCGACGAACTGCGCGATCGTGCGAAAGAGATCGCTGACGGTCCGGTCCTGGTCTTTTGCCAGGTCGGCCAGCGTGGAAACAGTGCGACGCGGCTGTTGACCCAGCTCGGGCGCGACGCGGTCAATCTCGACGGTGGGTATCGAACCTGGCGCGACGCCACCGCAGAACAACGTCGGTAGATCCGGTCCGAGATCCGCCGACGCCAACCGAAAGGAACGACACATGTGTCAACGAATCACCTGTCGCACATGCGGCAAGCCCAGCTACAGCGGATGCGGTAGCCATGTCGAGCAGGTGCTCGGCAATGTGCCGAAATCGCAACGCTGTTCCTGCGCTGCGGACTCGCCACCGCGGAAGTGGTGTGCGCTTGCTCAGTGATAGATGAGCAGTGAAATGGACTGGTAACCGAGCAATCGAATGCCGCAGGCTCGCACCATCGTCGAAACTTCAGGAGGTGGGCGATGGTTCGCAGAGGTGAACATGCGGTAGTGCTGGGCGCGAGCATGGCAGGGTTGCTCGCGGCACGAGTGCTGGCCGATTTCTACGACCAGGTGACCGTGGTGGAACGAGATCGGCTCGGCGCCGGATACGAGCCGCGCAGGGGAGTG
This sequence comes from Nocardia sp. NPDC060259, assembly GCF_042728775.1. Classification (NCBI taxonomy): domain Bacteria; kingdom Bacillati; phylum Actinomycetota; class Actinomycetes; order Mycobacteriales; family Nocardiaceae; genus Nocardia; species Nocardia sp. NPDC060259. The sequence continues at coordinate 27,043 of NZ_JBHXAY010000086.1, read as the reverse complement.
CCGCAGGGCAAGCATGTGCACGCGTTGCTGCCGAGTGGATCCGAGGCACTGGAGGTGCTGTTTCCTGGTTTGCTCGCCGACCTGGTGTCGGGTGGCACCAGGGTCGTCGAGGACTACACGGAGTTCTATTTCTCGATAGCGGGCAACCGTCTCTCATCCGCCGTGCAGCCGCGCGTCCTGACCTATCTGCCGACCAGGCCGCGTCTGGAATGGATTGTGCGGGAACGAGTTCGGGCGTTGCCGAGGGTGAAGATCGCCGACGGCAATGATGTCGTCGGTCTGGTTTCGGATGAAACACGCAGGCGGGTGATCGGTGTCCGGGTCATGGCTCGGGCAGCGGGCAGCGCGGAGGAAGTCCTGTCTGCTGATCTTGTCGTGGACGCGATGGGACGCGGTACGCGGACCCCGACGTGGCTGAGCGGGCTCGGCTACGAAATGCCTGCCGAGGAATCGGTTTCGGTCCATATGGGCTACTCCAGCCTGTTCGTGCGGCTGCAACCCGGCACCGAGCCGGAGAAGTTGGTGTTGATCGGTCCGGCGCCGGACCGGCCGATAGGGATGGCGTTGTTCGTGACGGAGGACGACACCTGGCTGTTCACCGCGACGGGATACCGGGGCCATCACCCGAGTACGAGTTTCGATGAGATGGTCGACGGCATCGCGATGTTCGCCCCGCCGCACGTGGTCGACGCGCTGCGTCACGCGGAGCCGCTGTCAGAGGTGGCGACATACCGCTACGACGCCAACCGCCGGCGCCGCTACGACCGGTTGAGTCGATTCCCGCAGGGGTTGATCGTGTTCGGGGATGCGATGTGTGGATTCAATCCCATCTACGCCCAAGGCATGTCGGTTGCCGCGCTGCAGGCCACGGCGCTGCGCGATTGTTTGCGTGTGAGCGGTGACGATGTGGAACGCCGCTTCTTCCGCGCTGCCGCCGCGCCGGTCGGTGTCGCGTGGCGTTTGGCTGTCGGTGCAGATCTGACGCAGCCACTGGTCGAAGGTGCGCGACCACTCCAGATCCGACTGGTCAATCGGTACGTCCGCCACGTACTCGAAGTGGGCAGACACGATCCGGTGGTGGCCACGCAGTTCCTGTTGGTCTCGGCGTTGCTCGACCATCCGGCGCGGCTGCTGCGGCCCGAGATCATCGTACGGGTTCTGCGCGGGATGGCTCGATCGGAGCGTGTCGAGGACGGGTCGGCGGAGAGAGTTCCGGTCCGTTGAGTACCGGTGTCGGCAAAGGCGAACACAGCGGATGCGCAGCTGATACACATGGCCGGTGAATAGCCCCTCAGCGCAGTGGAGAACCCTCGCCGACCGGCTCCGGCTGGCCCGTCGGCGCCGGTTCGTCGGACGCGCGGGTGAAGTCGAGCTGTTCCTGTCGGCGCTCGATTCGGACGAGCCGCCCTTCTCGGTGATGTTCATCTACGGGCCGGGTGGAGTCGGCAAGACGGCACTGCTCGCTGAATTGCTGGAGGTGGCTGAGCACGCCGGACGTGGCACGATGCGGGTCGACGGACGCAACATAGAGCCGTCGCCCGCAGCGTTCCACGCGGCGATGTCCGAGCCCGAGGACCGATCGGCCCAGGCGACGTCGGTGCTGGTCATCGACACCTTCGAACGCTTTGCGCCGTTGGAGGATTGGCTACGTGAGACGTTTCTGCCCGGCTTGGCGACCAACGTACTGGTCGTGATCGCCGGTCGGCATCCACCCGCCAGGGAGTGGTTGAGCGACCCCGGCTGGCGGGAACTGCTGCGCGTGGTCTCGCTGCGGAATCTGGCACCCGATGACGCCCGAACCTACCTTCGGGTCGCGGAGGTACCCGAAGACAAGCACGAACGGATGTTGGCGCTCACCCATGGCCATCCGCTGGCCCTGTCGCTCCTTGTCGATCTGCTGGCCCAGACCGCGGGCGAGTTGCCTGCCACATTGGTCGACGCGCCGGACGCGGTGCGGGCTCTGCTCGCGCGGTTCGTCGAATCCGTGCCGAGCAAACGTCATCGGGCGGCGCTCGAGGTGTGCGCCCACGTACGGTTCACCACCGAGGCGCTGCTGCGGGCCGCGCTCGGCGAACCCGACTGCTCGGAAGTGTTCGGATGGTTGTGCGAGCTCGCGATCATCGAACGCGGACCACTCGGGCTCGCTCCGCACGATATCGCCCGCGACGTCCTCGACGCGGATCTACGCTGGCGCGATCCGGAGTCCTATCTCGAGGTGCATCGCCGCGTTCGCGGGCACCTCATCGAATTGCTCGACACCGCAGCCGAACACGGTCGGTGGCCGGTCGCGGACCTGGTGTTCCTGCATCGGCACAACCCGACGATCTCCGCGTATTGGGATTGGTCGAGTTTCGGCCGGTCCTTCCCCGACCGATACCGCCCAGCGTATCGAGAATCGATCTTGGCGATGACGAAACGACACCAGGGGCCCGAACAGGCCGAGCTGGTCGAATTCTGGCTCGCCCGCCAGCCCGAACAATTCGTCGTTGTCCAGGGCCCCGGCACAGAACCGATCGGCTACTTCTGCCGGCTGGCACTGCACGAGGCGACCGAGGCCGACCTGGCCACCGACCCCGGCACGCGCGCGATGTGGGACTACGCGACCCGGTATGGCCGACCACGACCGGGCGAGCCGGTGTACGCGGGCCGATTCCTCGTCGACGCAGAACTGAACCAGCTCCCGTCGCCGACGATCAATGTGGTCACGGCCCGCTCGACCCAAAACTGGCTGTCGCAACCAGATCTGACCTGGGAATTCATCGGCGCCTTCGCGGACTTCGACGCATGGGAACCGTTTATGCACCACATCGACTTCCATCGCGCGCAAGAAGCCGGATACGAGGTCGGCGGACAGCGCTACGCGGTATACGCACACGACTGGCGACGTGTGGGTATCGCCGAATGGCTCGACCTGACCAATGACCGGGTCGTCGGCATGGATATCGCGCGACCCGCGCCACCGGTACCCGAACTCGTTCTGTCCCAGCCCGAGTTCGCCGACGCGGTTCGATCGGCGCTGCGTGAGCTCGGACGCGGAGGTCGACTCGAACGAAACCCGTTGCTGTGCTCCAAGGTTGTGCGGGGTCGGCCGGGGTCGGCCACGGGCGTCACGCTACGGGAGCTGCTCACCACGATTATCGAGTCACTGCGAGACGACGCCCGCGGCGAGAAGCTCTACCGTGTACTAGACCGCACCTACCTACGACCGGCGCCCACCCAGGAACGCGCCGCCGAGCTACTCGGACTGCCCTTTTCCACCTACCGCCGTCATCTCACTCGGGCCGTGGAGCGCGTGATCGAAAAGATGTGGGAGATCGAGCTCTATGGTGCCGGGTCACTCGACCGATGACCCGATGAAATCTCGTTGACTTGCAATGGCAGGTGTTCGAGCCGAGGACCGCCGCATCCGCCGTCACTCCCTCGGCCCTCTTCCGGTCGTAGACATCGAGTTCGGTGAGGGTTTCGTCGCCCGTGTCGACCTGGCGCAGGGTGTGGGGCATCGCGCGGGCGGCGTCGTTGGGCAACGCTTGTCGACGAGCCGTTTGCCGCTCGGATCGAGACCAACTCGCCCCGGTCAAGAAGCGCCTGTCAGCGGCGATCACCCCGATGGTCCATTCATAGCCACCGGGTATCGAGTCCGGGTAGTCTTCTTCGAGCATGTCGTTGATCGTCTACGCAGTTAGCCGTGTTGGGATGTGCGGATGAGTTCGACCCGTTCGTGGCAGCCGCTGACGTTCGCGCTGGTCGCTGCCCATGGCGATGCCGGCCATGCCGACCGACCCGAACCAACCGGTGAGCCCGCAAAATATGCGCACCGGTTTCCCCGTGACCGGGCCCGGATGGCGGGCCGACATCACAGCTGAGCATTGTCGAGAAAGGGAACACCCGTGAATCTCGAGAAAACCATCTCCGCTGCATTCTGCGCCCTCGGCCTTGCCATCCTGCCCGCAGGTCAGGCACAAGCCGACGACCACGTCGTCGTGGGCCCGGGAACCTCGATCGGAACCTGCACCATCGCCTCCGTCGGCACCGACAACCACGGCAACCTTGTCGCGCTGACCGCCGGGCACTGCATGCGCGTCCCGCACCAGCGCGTGAGCGTCGACGGCCGACAGGTCGGGAATTTCGCGGCGTGGTCCAGCACGTGGCCTTCGGAGCCCTTCCGGGAGGACGCCCAGCTCGACTACGCGGTGATCAAGCTCGACCCCAAGGTCGTCACGCCCACCAACCTCACCCCGGAGGGCCATCGCGTCGACCGCATCGCCCCTTACCTCGATCCCAGACAGCTGCTGTGCAAGTACGGCCAGGTCACCGAGCACACCTGCGGCAATGTGCTGGAACGCGATCGCAACGCGGTGCGGTCCTGGCAGCTGGTCTTCCCGGGCGATTCCGGTGGCCCGGCCTACGTGGGCTCGGCGCTGGTCGGCATCGCCTCCTCGATCAACCTGATGCGCGTCTGGGCCCCCGTCCAGTTCACCGGAATCGGCGGCGTGCTGGCGGATCTCGCGGCCCAGGGTGGCGTCGGCGCCGGCTTCACCCCGATCAAATAACGGGCGGGCCCGCGCAGGTGGACGTGGCGGACCAGCACGCGGTCGCCGAGTTGTTCGACCAGGCGGATCGGGAGTACGGCGGCGTGGACACCGACGCCGCGACCCGCAGGTTGCGCACCGGTCGGCCGATGCGACATCCGAAACGAGCCCGACGCCCGGGCGGGCGTGGTGTGATCACCGACCTGGTGTCTATCGGCCAACGTCCGATCGAGGTCGAAACCCGCAGATTGCCGCGCATTGGGAAGGAGAGACGTGGTGATGGGGTCTCGCCCGTCGGCGATCGCGACGCTCGTCGAGCGAACCAGCCGGATCACCGCGCAGGTGGCGCCTGCCTGATGGCATCACAGCCGACCAAGTCCCCTGTCTCAGCCAGTACGCAGCAGATTGGCTTCGATCGGATCTGTGGATGGGCCATGGCCATGGAGTTGGGGAGTCTTGCGTACAGAGTGAGCCTGGAGCTGCCTGTTTGAGTGGTGCGCCCGTGTTATGACTGTCTGGGTCAATGGGTGATGATTTCTGCTTGAACCGTTGACTCAGGGCTCTCCGACGCTCTAGCATTTCTACTCACACGTAGTAATACTTCTACGTAGTCGTAGAAAATGGATTGGAACCCGCAATGGCAACAATTGCTTCCTTGCGTGAGTGGCTGTCGCTACCCCCACTGACGCCCGCGGAGGACTACGGTTTCTTCGGCCCGGAGTCGGTCGCGTGGCAAGTCTGGAGTTACCCGACCAGCTTGACGGTCGGCTTCCAGCGTGCGGTGGTGATCGAGGAGCTGGACCCGGCGCTGGTGGCCTCGGTGGACGCCACCCATGCGATCTACGACCGGCCTCGTACCCGATACGACCGCACACTGCGATATTTCGCCATGGTGCTGTTCGCCGACAGTCGGTCGACCGCCCACGCGGCCGACATTTTGGTGAAAATCCACTCCAAGGGCATCGGCGTCGACCCCGTCACCAAGCGGTCCTACGACGCGAACAATCCGCAGTCGCAGCTATGGATTCACCTGACAGCATGGCATTCCATCCTCGTCGCCTACGAGAAGTACGGTCCCGGCCGGCTCAGCGAGGCCGACGAACTGCAGTACTGGGCTGAGTGCGCGCGTGCGGCGGAACTGCAGACCTGCGACCCGGCGGACGTGCCGCGCACCAGGGCCGGGATCAGCGAGTACTTCGAGCAGATGCGCCCGCAGCTGATCGGGTCCGACATCGCCCGCAAGGCGATGCGCCACCTGCTGCAGGCGGAGGTGATGATGCCGGAGATCCCGCTCCTGCTCCGGCCGATGTTCAAGGTCGTGTACGCCTTCCTGCGCCGGGGCACCCTGGCCACCATGCCGCGGTGGATGCGGGAGATGGCCGGATTGCCGACGGGTTGGCTGCTCGACGCGCTAGTCACGACGCCGATGAGCGTTGCCTTCACGCTGGTGAGTCTCAACGCGCGCCTGCAAATTCAGCTGCTGCGCCTGATCTCGCCGATGACGGTGGCGGTGGCCGGTCCAGTGCTGCTGAAGATTCCGCCCGCGAGCACGACCACGATGACCCCTCGGCAAGCGCAAGAGCTCTACGGCTACGACATTCCCGCGCAAGCCCATCAAGCGCTGCGGGACAAGCAGCGGGCCCGGGTCTTCGGCCGCGGGGAAGCGCCGGACGACCAGGGCTTGATCGAGTCCCAGGCCGTGCTCGGCGAGATTGCGTGAGAGGTGCTCTGATGATCAAAGAACTGCTGGGCTATCGAATCAGCCTCCGCCAGCTCATCTTCCTGGGCATCGCCTTCGGGGTGCCGTACTTCCTGATCGGGCTGTTCTGGCTGGGGGCCCACCATGAGCACCTCGACGATCTGCAGGGGTTCGACAAGCTGTTCTCGGCGATCGGTGAGATCATCGCGTGGCCGCCGTTGGTGATCTCCGATATCCGGTTACGCTGACGCCGGTCAGTCTGGAAGTGCCTCCGCGTTCTCGGCCTGCCAGGCGGAGAAGGCCGATCCGCCGGACGGGATGATCCGAGTTCCCTTGTCGTCCTTGGGTAATGTTCGAGTCAGTGCCCGCACCGTGGGGCGAAGTGCTTGGGGAGAAGCGAGTTCCGGATTCGACAACACCAGTCGGCCGAGCGATTCGATGAAGCCGAGCATGACACGACTGGCCAGTTCGACGTCCACGTCCTTGGGGCCCCCGCGCCGCGCGATGCCCGTCTCGAGCAGTTGGGCGCAGCGTCTGATGACCTTCTCCCTGGCACCGGCGAGCAGGCCACGATAGGAGGCAGGGGCTCCGTCGGCGGGCATGAGGATCAACCGCCAGCGAACCGGATCGTCCTGTACCGCGGTGAGGAAGGCGATGACGGCTTCTTCGTACTCCACGTCCGGGTCGGAATTGTCGAAATCCGCTGGCAATGCCTCGAGGACCTGGGCGATTCCCCGGGTATGTTCGCGCCGCAACAGCGCGTCGAGCAACTGGGGCGCGGTGGGGTAGATCGCGTACAGCACAGGTTTGGCGACGCCAGCTTGTTTGGCCACCGCTTGCATCGTGAGCTCGGCCAATCCGTCACGACCGGAGACCACGCGGGCCGCGTCCAGCAGCTGCTCGCGGCGTTCCTCCGGCGGTAGTCGCGGGCCGTTGCGACGCCGCGGCCGGGCAGGTCGCGGCGGGGCGATCCGCCAGACGCCGTCGGTGCCCTCTTCGATGCTCATCAAGAAATGATCCTCTCGAGCTCTGGTGCCGCGTGATCGGCGCCGTTAATGTCCGAATATCTACTTTAGCGTAGTAATTAGTAACTACGGCAACGTAGAAATTGTCTGTGGGGGAATCAGGGCGTCGCACCGAGCTTGTGCCTCGGAGCCGCGACAGCAGCAAATCGGTCCGACCCATCAACAACCGCCGAGAGTGAACAATCGTGCAGCAGTCGTCGGCCAGGATGTCTGGCGAATTCAATACCGGGACAACAGCTCCGCCAGGGGGCGGTGATGCCCGTGATCAGGTCATCACCTTCGGGCTGACCTACTGGCGCGAACACCCGCAACGCGCCGTCGAGACGGCCGGGCGCCAGGTCCTGATGACCGGCCGGGCGCTCGCCGAATTGGCCCGCGCCCTGGTCACCCGGCGGTTCCCCACCACGGAATTCGTCAAGCAGTGCGCGTTCATGGCCAGTGTGTCGGCGACACCGACACTGCTGGTCGCGATTCCCATCGCGGTCGTGGTGTCGATCCAGGTCGGATCACTCGTCAGCCAGGTCGGGGCGACCACCTTCATCGGTGCGGTCAACGGATTGGGAATCATCCGCCAGGGCGCCCCGTTGGTGACCTCGCTGATGATCGCCGGCGCGGTGGGGTCGGCGATCTGCGCGGATCTCGGTTCGCGCACCATCCGGGAAGAGATCGACGCCATGGTCGTGATGGGCGTCGACCCGGTCCGTCGCCTGGTCGCCCCTCGCCTCGCCGCGGCCGTCGTGGTCAGCACCCTGCTGTGCGGGCTGGTCGTGTTCGTCGGTTTCGCGACCGGCTATGTGTTCAACGTCTACATCCAGGACGGGACGCCGGGCTCCTATATCGGCACCTTCGCCTCGTTCGCGGTGGCCGCCGATCTGGTCGTCGCCATGGTCAAGGCCACGGTCTTCGGCGCGCTGGCGGCGATCATCGCCTGTGACACCGGGCTGCACACCCGGGGCGGACCGGCGGGCGTGGCCAACGCGGTGAACTCCGCGGTCGTCAACTCCGCGATCGTCCTGTTCGCGGCCAACATCATCCTCACGCAGCTCTACAACGCCGTGTTCCCGTCGAAGGTGCTCTGAGATGGCCTCCGAATACGTACCGCCCCTGTTGCGCCCGGTACGCCGGCTGCGCGTCGCCGCCACCGCGCCGGCGACCGTTCCGGTGCGCCTCGGTCATCAAGGACTGGTCTTCCTGCAGTCGGTCGCGGCGATTCCCTTCGTGCTCAAGCACTATCGGAAAGAACTACTGCGGCTGATCACCGATGTGAGCTTCGGCAACGGCTCCTTGATCGTCGGCGGCGGGGTGATCGGCGTCGTGGTCATCCTCTGCGGTTTCGGCGGGATCACCGTCGGCATGGAATCGCACACCGCGCTGAACCTGCTCACCATGAGCCCACTCACCGGCGCGATCTCCGGATTCGCCACCACGCGCGAACTGGCACCGCTGCTGGCGACCCTGGCGTTCGGCGCCCAAGCCGGCTGCCGATTCACCGCGCAACTGGGCTCGATGCGGATCTCCGAAGAGATCGACGCCCTGGAGTCGATCGCCATCAGGCCGTTGCCCTACCTGATCACGACGCGCATGCTGGCGGCCGTCGTCGCCATCGTGCCGCTCTACACCGCGGGGCTGGCCATCGCATACATCGCGACGAGATTCACCGTGGCCTTCCTGGGCGGGACGACACTGGGCACTTACGACCACTACTTCCACCAGTTCCTCGACCCGGTGGACGTGGCCTACTCGATCCTCAAGATCATCGTCTTCGCGGCCGTGGCGACCTTCATCCAGTGCTACTACGGCTACACCGCGGCAGGCGGACCCGAAGGTGTCGGTGTCGCGTCCGGCCGCGCGATCCGCATGACCATCGTCACGGTCGTATTCGTCAATCTCCTGTTCTCCCTGTCGATCTGGGGGATCGATCCGGGTATCAGGATCACGGGATAGGCCTCGAAATGATCATCGACCCCAGCGGCCGCGGCCCGACTGCCCTGCGGCTCGGCATGCTCGGTGTGCTCATCGCCGTGCTCATCGCCACCACCGTCTACCTGCTCGGACTGCGCTACAACGGCAAGTTCCTCGACACCGTCGAGGTGACCGCCGGCATGACCAGCACCGGCGACGGTGTACCCGAGCGCGCCGACGTCACCTTCCGCGGCGTACTGGTCGGCCAGGTCGCCCGCACCGACATCGCTGCCAGAGGCGAGCGCCAGAACATGCTGTTGCGCATCGAACCGCCGATGGCCCAACGCATTCCCGCCACGGTCACCGCCAGGGTGGTGCCGAACAACATCTTCGGCGTCACGGCGGTCGAACTCATCGACAACGGCCCTTCGCCGGACCGGTTGCGCGACGGAGCGACCATCGCGCAGGACACCAGCGAGGTGGGCGCCCAGTTGCAGACGACCTTGACCACCTTGCGGACCGTTCTCGACGCCATCGACCCGATCCGGCTGGCCACCGTCCTCGGCACGCTGGCCGACGCGCTCGACCCCAGCTACCGCATGCCCGGCTCCACCATCGAACGACTCGACACCTGGACCACACAGGTCCGGGCGACGCCGGGGATCGGTGACCTGCTCGGCGACCTCGGCGCCGCGGCATCGGCGGTCAACGAGTCCGCGCCGCAGCTGATCGACACCCTCGTCTCGTCGGTGACCGCGGCGCGCACACTCACCGAGAAACGGGCGAACCTGATCTCCCTGCTGACCGCCGCTCGGGGCGCGGTGGGGGTCACCAACACCCTGTTCGAGCGTAATCCGGACGCGGGCCCGGAACTGGTCGGCGGGCTGCACGAAACCTTCGGTGCGCTGGCCGCCGACTCCGGCGCCATCGGCACCGCGGTCGCCAACCTCGATACCGCGCTGAGCAAACTGGCGACGGTCTTCAACTGGGGCCCCGACCGGCAGATGCGCTGGGCCGTCGATGTGAGCTTCACGCCCTTCACCCAGTACACCGCCGCAGACTGCCCCCGCTACGGCAACCTCGCCGGACCACGATGCGGCGGCTCCTCGGTGCCGTATACCGCTCCGGAACAACACATTCCGACCCAGCTGCTGCCGCGGCGGCTGGAAGCCGCCGGCCCACCGCCCGTTGTCCCCGGCCTCCCGGCGATCCCCGCAATCCCCGGCCTGCCCGCGATTCCCGGCCTGACAGGCGCCGGACCCGCCGCGGCCCCGGCCTCCGCTCCGGCTTCCCTGCACGGCATCGAGGCCATCGAGGCGCTCGTCGGGCGACCGCCGAACGCCGCGCAACTGGTGCTACTCACGCCGGTCCTGGCCGACGGGGCAGTGCACGTCACCTACTCCAGCGCAGCGCCCAGGGGGAACTGACATGATGAAAACCCGCACCGCGGTGCTGATCTTGACGCTGTTCGTCGGATTGGCCCTGGTCGCCAGCTACACCATCTTCTCGACCCTGCAGCGCGGGGTCAGCGGCGACACCGTCCGCTACACCGCGACGTTCGGCAACGTCCTGGGACTGCGCGTGGGCGACGACGTCCGCATGGCCGGAATCCGCGTCGGCCGAGTGGATTCCATCGAACTCGACGCGGACCGGCGCGCCTCGGTGGTGCTGCGCGTGCAGTCGCGTCATCAGCTCACCACCACGACCAAGGCGCTGATCCGCTATCAGAACCTGATCGGGCAGCGGTATGTCGCGCTGGCCGCCGGGGACCGAGCCGGGGGCCGGTTGCCGCCGGACGGGAGTATTCCCTACGAGCGCACCGAGTCGTCCTTCGATGTGTCCACGGTGCTGGCAGGGTTCGAACCACTGTTCGCCACCCTGGAACCCGACGACATCAACTCGTTGTCGCACACGCTGATTCAAGCACTCCAAGGCGACGGAGTATCGCTGAGCGCGCTGGTCACCCAGGCCGCGCAACTCGCCGGCACCTTCCGCGACCGTGACGAGATCCTCGGCCAGGTGATCACCAATCTCGGTGGTGTGGTCGAGGGGCTGGCCAATCGCAGCGGCGAGCTGGAAACGCTGATCACCCAGACACGCACGCTGACAGTCGACCTCTACGAGCAGGGCACAACGCTCGCGACCGCGGTCGACCAGGCGTCGGGGTCGACCAGGCAGCTCGCCGACCTCATCGCCCGGATCAGACCCGGGCTCGCGCAGGCGCAACAGTCCGCGAGCGAAGGCGTGCGCCTGCTCATCTCCAACGGCGCACGACTCGACATCACCGCCGCCGAACTGCCCTTCGTCCTGGCGGGGCTTGCCCGGATCAGCGGCAACGGCGCGTACATCAACTCCTACGTCTGCAGTCTGGATGTCTCGCTGTGGGGTGTGCTGCTACCGCCCGGGATGTTCAACCAGATCGGTGGCAATTCCCATACGGAGGTATGCCGGTAATGAACGCCCCCCGACCGCCCGAGCTCCTGCGAACGCTGGTGCCCATCGTGCAGCGAATGTGGCAGGCGATACCGAGCTATTCGAGCAATCGCCACTGGTGGCTCGGCCTGAGCGCAGGCGCGACGGTAGTGGTACTGCTGTTCGGTTCGAGCGCGCTCACCCAGTTCGACCTCGGCAACCGGACCGTGCACGCCGAATTCGCCCAGACCGCCGGGCTACGCACCGGCGACAGTGTCGATATCGCGGGCATCGAAGTCGGAACAGTGAAGTCGACACGACTGGCAGGCGACCGGATCGAAGCCGCGCTCTCGATCGACAACGGCATCCGGGTCGGCGACGACGCCAAGGCCGCGATCAAGATGTCGACAATCCTGGGCCGGATGCACGTCGAACTCGATCCCGGCGCGCCCTCGGCACCCGAAAGCCGGCGAATTCCCTTGGACCGGACCGAAGTCCCCTACAACCTGGCCAAGGTTGTCAACGACGACAAATACACCCACTCCTTCGAGCACCTCGAGCGCATGGACCCGGTGGCATTGAGAGCATCGCTGGATGCCCTCGCGCGACAAATGGGGGACTCGCCGCAATTGACCGCAGCGGCGCTGGACTCGGTGGGTTCGCTGGCCGCGGTCATCAGCGATCGTCGCGACGAGGTCGAGCAGCTGCTGCGCAACATCGACAAGGTCTCGAGCGTCGTGTCCGACAATCAGAACGCGGTCCTGCTGCTGCTGACCCGTGGTCAAGCCATCGGTGACGCGGTCGCCCAACGACAATCGCTGGTCACCCAGCTGCTCGACAGTATCGCCGCAGTCTCGAAGGACTTGCAGGAGATGGGCATCGACAACGGGGGACAGCTCGCACCGTTGATCGCCGATCTCAACACGATGTCGGCGGGCCTGCAGAACAACAAAGCCAATCTGGACAACCTGTTCCAGATCATGCCGGTCACGCTCCGGCAGTTCAACAACACTCTCGGAAACGGCCCCTACGGGGAGATCTATCTGCCATGGATGTTCCCCGACAACTGGCTGTGTGCCGTCCAGGCCGTGGAAGGTTGCCGCTGATGCGCACGACACTCGTCCAGATGGCTGTCCTGGCCGCTGTCGCAGTCCTGTTGTCGGGCTGCTCGGCGCTGCCACACAGCCTGACCTCGCTGCCGGACCGGCTGCTCGGCAAGGAGAAGACCATCACGGCGGATTTCGAGAATGTCGCCGGCCTGTACGTCGGCAACGAAGTCTCCGTCCTCGGCATGCCGGTGGGCCGGGTGACCGAGCTGGTCCCCAAGGGCGAGTACGTGCAGGTGAACATGGTCGTCGACCCCGAGGTCGACCTGCCCGCCGACGTGATCGCGGCGCTGGTCTCCCCGCAGATGATCACCAACCGCCACATCGAACTCACCCCCGCCTACACCGGCGGCCCCACCTTGCTCGACGGCAGCCACATTCCGTTCGCCCGTACCCGGACACCCGTCGAGCTGGACCGGATTCTCCGCAATTTCGACGACATCGGAAAGGCACTGGCGGGCAACAACTCCGACGGCCCGATGGCGAGCCGGGTGCTGTTCCCGCTGCTCGACGGCAACGGCGACCGCATCCGGGAGACCCTGGACGCCCTCTCCGGCGCATTCGAAGTGACACTGGCCAACAAGGACCAGATCTCCAACGCGATCGTCCGGCTCAACGACGTCACCCAGATCCTCGCCGACAACGACGCGACGGTCCGCGACTTCAGCGCCCGGCTCACCCAGCTGGTCACCCTGATGCGCGAGCAGTCCCCGGGATTACAGGCGGTGCTCACCCAGATCAACGACTTCGTCGCCAACACCAGCGCCGTCGTCGGGGAGAACAAGCAACCGCTGACCGACGCGCTGCTGCGATTGATCACGATCACCGCGCAGATGCGCGAGCACGCACGAGGACTTACCGAGATCATCGACATCGCCCCGCTGTTCCTCGACAACCTGGGTAACGCGGTGAGCCCCGAAGCCCGTGCCGTTCGCCTCCACCTGCTGACGGACAAGAGCCTGCTCGACAACGAATTGCTCTCGTTGTTCTGCCAGCGGGTCGAGCTACGGGCCGACGGCTGCCGAACCGGAAAACTCCAGGACTTCGGCCCCGACTTCGGGCTGTTCGCCGCGCTGCTGGGACTGACCCGATGAGCCGGCATCTCTCCCGCGCGGCAGTACTGGCCCTGGTGGCGGCCTCGGTCGCCGGTTGTGCGGTGACCGTCGACTCGATGCCCTTGCCCAAGCCCGGCCTCGACGGCCCCACCTACACCGTGCGAGCGCTGTTCGACAACGCGCTGAACCTGCCCGATCGCGCGCACGTGAAGACCGGCGGCACCGATATCGGCGTCGTCACCGGCCTCGACACCACCGATTTCGTGGCGACCGTCGAGCTCGAGATCCGCGCGGACGTCCGCCTGCCGCGCGGATCGCGGGCCGAACTCCGTCAGCCGACACCGCTCGGCGACATCTACGTTGCCATCGTGCTGCCCGAACTCCGTTCCGGCACACCGATGCTGGCCGACGGCGACGTCATCGACAAGGACCACACCTCGGCGGGCGCCTCGGTCGAGGAACTCATGATGTCGCTGTCGATGCTGCTCAACGGCGGTGCGCTCAGCCAGGTCGCCCGGATCACCAGCGAGTCGAACTCGATATTCGCGGGACGCGGGCCCCAGCTCTCGCATCTGCTCACCGAACTGACCGCCACACTCACCGCGCTCAACGAACGGACCGGCCAGATCGATGCCGTCCTGCACGGTCTCGACTCGCTCAGCGCCACCCTCAACCGGCGCAGGGCCGAGCTCGGCCAGGCCGCGGACACCTTCCCGCCGCTGATCTCGGTGCTCACCGAGAACAACCGCGCCATCACCGAACTCACCACCGAGGTCTCGACCACCCTCGGCGCGCTGGGCGAGTTCACCTCCACCAGCAGCGCCGACTTCGTCGGGCTCTTCACCAGCGTGCAGGCACTGATGGCCGGCTTCACCGAGATGGGCGACAACCTGGCCGGCGCACTCGACCAGCTGCACGCGCTGAACCCGTCGCTGCTGGCCACCACCCAGGGCACCAGCCTCGCGGTCGCGGCGACGATCTCCTACCTCAGCGTCGGCGCCCTGACCGACCCGAACGGGAGCAGGCTGCCCGACGGATCGGACCCCGGCGCCTTCGTCGGCAGTCTCGCCGAGGTCCTCGCGCGGGTCCTCGGCCGGTTGCAGGGTGGCGGGCGATGAATGGATACCCCCGTGGCAGTGTCCGCTACACCGTGGCGCTCGTCCTCACCTTCGGCATCTGGTTCGCCGGGGTGACGCTCGAGGTCGCCGCCGAATTCCTGCTCCGGGCCGCGGGCTGGGCGAAGCGGCACGTCAACGGCATCGCGGCCGCGGGCCTGGTGGCGACGCTGCTGGTCAGCGGCGGCTATCTGCTCGTCGATGTCGTCCGGATCGATCCGCTGCGGGACACCTTCACCGTGCGGGTGGAACTGGCCGGATCGGGCGGGCTGCTCGAGCATTCCGATGTCACGTTCCGCGGTGTGCGCGTCGGCACGGTGCGGTCCTTGGAGCTGTCCGAGACCGGCGTCGCCGCCGTCGCCGACATCGATGCCGGCTATCACATCCCCGCGGGCGGCGCGGTGGTCGTGGCCCGGCTGTCGGCCGCGGGGGAGCAGTACCTCGACATCCGGCCCGATTCCAATGACGCCCCCTACCTGACCGATGGCGCGGTCGTCGAGCTGGACCGGACCTCGACGCCGGTCACCATCGACGAGTTCCTCACCGACACAGCCGATTTCATCGGCGGCTTGAATCCGCAGCGTCTGAACGTCATCGTCGCCGAACTCGACAAGGCGCTGGCCGGCGGGCCGGACCAGCTGCGCACTGTGATCAGCGGGATCAGCCAGGCCATGGTGGGGATGACGGAACTACTTCCGCAAACCCGCAATCTCGTCGAGAAGCTGTCCGTCATCGCGGAGACGACCTCGCACGCCCAGCCGGACCTGCGCACTCTCGTCGAGGGGTCGGGAGTGCTTTTCGGGCAGTTCGCCGCCGCCGACCAGGAACTGCGGCGCCTGCTCGACCTCGGGCCAGGACAGCTGGCGACGCTCGGCGGCGTGGTCGCCGAGACCACCGACCCGATCACGAATCTGGTGACCAACCTGCGCGCCATCACCCGGGCCGCCCGGCTGCGCACACCCGCGCTGACGGCGCTGTTCCCGGCTCTGCGATCGGGCACGGCCCTGCTCGGTGTTCCGGCGCACGACAACGCCTTCCACACGATGGTGGACATCTGGCCGCGACCATTCTGCGAGTACGACACCATCCCGGTCTCGCCCGCCACCGTCTCCGACGGCAGCGTCCTGCTCTACAACTACTGCGTCACCAGCGATCCCGCGCAGCAGATCCGCGGGTCGGCGAACGCGCCACGACCCGATACGCCCGACAACACCGCCGGGCCGCCGCCGGGAAGCACCGGCGACGAGCGATCCGTGCCGCTGCCCGGCCGTTGATTCCCCTGCTACCGAAAGGAACCCCATGACAGACATCGACGAATCGACAGCACCCGCGCCGACGGAATCCGATGAAACCGATATCGCGGCACCACCATCCACCAGCCCGAACCGCACCACCGCGATCGTGGTCGCCCTGGCAGTCGCCCTCGGCATCGGCGGAACAGCCACCGGCGGCTACTTCGGCTGGCAGAACCACCGTGCCGGTGAACTCGAGCGATCGCGCACCGAGGCACGGGCGGCCGCCTGCGCGTACGGCTCGGTGCTGTCGACCTACAACGCCACCGATATCGACTCCTATTTCGCCGCGGTGCTCGACCGGGCCACCGGCGCGTGGAAACAAGAATTCGAGTCCACCAGTGCCGACCTGCGCGAAGTCCTGATCCAGGGCCAGGTGCAGTCGACGGCGGGCACCGTCGACTGCGCGATCGCCACCAGCGGGACGGACACCGCCGAGGCGATTGTCGTCGTCGACCAGTCCATCGCCAGTGTCGGCACCCAGCAGCAGCCCCGCCGCGGTCAGCTGTCGATCACGTTGTCGCTGGCAAAGTCCGGCGACCGATGGCTGACGAGCAAAGTCTCCTCGCCCTTGCTGCGCACCAACCCGTGAACCCGGACTCATCCACTCCCGCGACAAGGACTGCGCCGCACATGGTTTGGCTCGTTCTCTTCGGTTCCGCTCTCGGCGCCCTCGTAGTGGCCGCGGTCGGCGGTCTCATCGTTCTCCTCGGCCTCCAGCGCCGCGCCGCACGTCTGCTCGGCGCCGATATCTCGCCGGTCGACGACCACGCGATCCGGCTGATCGAATCCCGGCGCCCGACCTTCCAGATGTCGGTCGAGCAGCACTTCGCCGCCATGCCGTGGGAAGTGTGGTCCGCCCTCGAGGACGGCGCCTTCACCTGGATCCCGATGATCGATGGCGTCACCTACCGTGACCAGGAGCGTGGTCCGGGAACCGTCCGCACCCTCGACGCCATCGTCTTCGCGGCCGCGGAACAGGTCACCCGCCGCGATCCACACACCCGGCTGAGCGTGGCCGCCATCAAGACCTCGATCCCGCTACTGGTCAAGTCCTACACCATGGACTTCCAGCTCACCGAAACACCCGAGGGGGCGACGGTTCTCAGGTGGACGATTGCAGGGAGACCAGCTGTCTTTGCTTTCATCGGGCTGAGCTGGACCGCGTTCTTCATCCGCCCGTTTGTCCGGGTCGTTCTCGGGAGATGGGCGAACTACTACCGCTGAAAGGCACAACGTGGAGCCGGTTCCGAACTACGCTGCCGGGGTCAGCCAGGAGATTCTCAACTACTTCGGCACCTGCGGCGCCTGTGGATACCCGGCGCAAGCACACGCGGTCAGCATCTTCGTCGACGGTCACATCGTGACAAAGGTCGTCGCTACCTGCGGATTGCCGTGTGGTTGGCGGGGAGCGTCCGACCGGACCACGATGACCTGACCGCCTGTCGTTCATCGGAATCGTGTAATGGCAGGTGGGACAAGTCGGCCTTCACCATCACGAAGAAGCCGCAGCCCTGGTCAAGGGCGGCGGCCCCATGCGCGGCGCTATTTGCCGTCGCGGAGTGCCACGAACAGTACGAGCACGATCACCAGCACGGTGACCGCGGCCTGCCAATCGACCGGTACACCGGCTGCGGTCGACTGAACTTCGTGGTGCCCAACGTGTATGGGCTGACCTGGATGCCGGTCCGGCCGAGTGGGCGAGTGTGCCCGGCAGCACTGATCCGGGACCTCTTATCCCGATGTCGGGTTGGTACACGTGATGGTCGACGGCGCGATTCGTCATGGCACCGGAAGGGCTCTGGGGAGCGAATTGCGTTGATACGCACGGTCAATCGGAAATCGGGTTCACCATTACGCGACTGGTCGGGCGCGAGCTGCTGCCGCGCGCCGAAGTGCCTCGTGGGTGGTGCCGGATCTGTCCGGTGCGGGCGGCCCGACGCAGCAGGACGGCGGTGGGCACCAGGCAGACCAGCAGCGCGAACAGGCTGGCCTCCGGCCCGAATGCGCCGCCGGTCAGCAGGGAGGACCCGGACAGTGTGGTGTGCAGCAGGCCGTGGGACGCGGTGCCTGAGCCGGACACCGTGACACCGAAGACACCGGCCTGGATGAAGTTCCAGCCGAAGTGCAGGCCGATCGGCAGCCACAGTGAGCGGGTCGCGACGTAGGCGGCGGCGGTCAGGGTTCCGCCGGTCACGGCGATCGAGAGCGTGCCCAGCAGCGTGGCGTCGACATTGACCAGGTGTGCCGCGCCGAACAGCAGCGCGGACACGACCAGCGCCACCACGGTGCCGGTACGTTCTTCCAAGATGCGGAACACGATCCCGCGGAACAGGATCTCCTCGGCGACCGCAACGGCCGCCATCGCGCCGGCGGTCGCGAGGAACCCGTCAACCGAGCCCCAGGACAGGCCCTGCCAGCCACCGAACGCCGCGATGAGCAGCATCACCGCGGTGAACAGGCCGGACCCCAACAACATCCCACGCCACAACCAGGGCCACGTGCCCGCGGTCGCGAGTTCGGGGACGCTCGGGCGTGACTCGACGGTTCGAGACAGCCAGCGGTAGCCGACCACCCCGGCGGCGGCCAGACCGATCCCCACCGGCAGCGCGAGCGCCGGGACGGTCGCGACGAGCCGGTCGATCCCGGCGAACGCCGCGATCACGCCGAGCAACACCAGCACCAGGACGGGGAACCGGAACCTGCGCAACCGGCGCCGGCCGGTGGACAGTTCAGCGTGTGAGAGCGCGCTGCCCGCACGATCTATGGGTCTCATGATTCCGATCCCTGTCTGCTGGAGGTTTTCGCAATTGCCACGGACGGCGCGACCGACAGTAGGCAGCCGGAGCCCACCGTGACATCACACTGGAGGGGGCGATGGCGGTAGCTCTGGCGGGGGACGACGACGGTGCCGGATAGCTTCAGCGGTGCGCAGGGTGTCGTCGAGTCACCCATTCCGGGCGTAAGCGTGGTCGATACCCGCACGGTATCGGTCGTGCTCAACCGGTCTTGGACGGCAGGCGCGAGCTGGTGCTGGAGTGGAAGTGATCGGAGCCCCCGCCCAGCATCGGAGTTGACCATGCCTACTTATAACCATCCAGACCCTGTCGTCGAGATCGCCGACGTGCAGGATCTGGCACGCGATGTGCTCGCGATTCCGAATCGCGGCGTCGATCTCGTACCGAACATCGGCGTGATCGGCGGCACGCATTCGGTGCTGGTGGTCGACACCGGGATGGGACCGCGCAACGCCGAGAAGGTGCTCGCCTTCGCCACCGAGCAGGCCAAGGGCCGCAATCTCTATCTGACGACCACGCATTTCCATCCCGAGCACGCGTTCGGCGCACAGGTATTCGCAGGGGAGGCGACCTACCTGGTCAACCGGGCCCAGGCCGAGGACCTCGCGCACAAGGGCGAGAGCTACCTCGCGATGTTCCGGCAGCTCGGAGAACCGGTGGCCCGGGAGCTCGAAGGGGTGGATCTCCCTGCGCCGGACCAGGTGTACGACGACGCCTTCGAATTGGACCTGGGCGGGCGAATCGTGCAGTTGCGCCCGACCGGGCGCGCGCACAGCAGCGGCGATCAGGTCGTGACTGTCCCCGATGCCGGCGTGCTGTTCACCGGTGACCTGGCCGAGGCCGGCCAGTTCGCGATCTTCCCGTGGTTCCCGCCGTACGACACCGACGTCTCCGGGGTGGCCTGGATCGAGGTGATGGAGCGACTCGCCGCGGAAGCGCCTCGGGTGGTCGTGCCAGGACACGGCGCGATCGGCGATGCCCAGCTCCTGACAGACGTGCGCGACTACCTGCGTGAGCTGCGGGACGAGACCTGGCGGCGGCGCGACTCGGCGATGAGCGAGCAAGACATCACCGAGGAGGTCCGCGCGCTGATGATCGAACGGCACCCGGACTGGACGATGCGGGAGTGGATCGAGCGCGGTGTCGGTTGCCTGTGCGACGAACACGCACGACACCACGCGCCGACGAACACCGTGCCAGGCTCGGCCGACTGAGGCCGACGCCATGGACGACAACGACAATGACCTGGGCGCCGAGAACTCGACGGAGCTGAGACGCCGACGCGGCATCGGGGTGTATTCCCGGATCTTCGACGTTCCCGACCACGACGTAGCCGCGGTCATGTCTGCCCGGGTCGGGCCGGTCTTCGCCGCGGAAGCGTTTGCTGCCGCCGGGGGAGCGGCCTGGACCCATCCTGCTCTGACCGCACGCGATCGCAGCATCGCGATCATCACGGCGCTGGCCGCCCAAGGTGTCTCCGGTGACCGGCTCACCACCCACCTGAGACAGGCCGGCACGCACGGCATCAGCCACGATGGGCTCACCGCTTTGATGACACTGCTGGCTACCTACATCGGCTATCCGCGCGCGTTCTCGCTGATGGAAGCCATCGAGCGCGCAGCCGATTCCGGCTTCCACCACCGGGACGATGGTTGACGGGCGTGGCGGCCGCGTTCAGCCACTCGAGCACGGCGGCGAAAGCCGGCATACCGGCGGAAATGGCGAGGATCAGGCGAGTCGTTCTGCGGTGAGGAAGGGCATCAAGAGGTCGAGCAGTTCGCGCGGCCTGTCCAGCGGGATGATGTGACCGCAATCCGGAATGACCTGTCCTACAAGATCATCGGTAATGGGTCGAAGCTGCCGCTCCAGCGCGTCGCCGACGGGGTGGGCTCCGATCGCCAGCGTGGGTGTGGTGAGCCGGTGGGCCGTCACGGCGAGCTCGAGCTGGTGGGCGCTGGCCGGCAGTGCGCGGTAATAGGAGAAGGCGCACCGGAGGGCGTCGTCTCCGGTGTAGGCATCGACGAACGCGTCGTGGATATCGGCCCGCACACCCCGGCCCCGGGTACCGGTGGTGAGAAACCAATCGATATACCGCGCCTCGTTGCCGAGCAGGACCGTTTCGGCGAGACCGGGGACGGCGTGGAATCCGAACCACCACGGCGGACCCGCGGCGAGGAAGTCCTCGGCACCGGGGAGCCTGCCCAGTAGTGCCTCCATGACCACCAGCCGTCTTACCCGGTCGGGGTGGCGCAGGGCTAGCAGGACTGCGACCGGGGTGCCTGCATCGATCGCGACCACGTCCGCGGCGGGTTCGCCTAGGGCATCGAGGATCCCGGCGATATCGGCGGCCAGCGTGCCGGCGTCGTAGCCGTCCAGCGCACGGGTGGTGGCACCGAACCCGCGTAGGTCCGGGGCGATGACCCGGCAGTGCGCGGACAACGGGCCGATGATCTCGCTCCACAGTCGCCAGGTGTGCGGAAAACCGTGCAGCAGAACGATCGCGGGGCCGGAGCCGGCCAGGGCGACGTTGGCACGGATGCCGTTGGTCTCGATCCGGCGCAGCTCGATGGGGGCGGTGCGGAGCGGTGGCGTGTGGGCCATGGGACCTTCCGTGTGGTTACCATTAGTTACCAGGAAACGGTAGGTAACGTCGGTTGCGCTGCCAAGAAGGCACTTCGACTACAGGTGGTGAGGTCCAGGTGACTGCTCGATCAGTGCAGGCGAAGACGCCGGTTCGCGGTGATCTGTTCGATTGCCGATGCCCGACACGTCAATTGCTGGACCGCATCGGCACGAAATGGACATCGATGGCGGTCAAGGTGCTCGCGCAGGCCGCTCCGGGCGAGGTTCGGTTTGCCGAGCTGCGGCGGCGAATGCCCGGTGTGTCCCAGAAGATGCTGTCGGTGACCCTGCACAATCTGGTCCGGGACGGTCTGGTCACCCGCCGGGTGGAGCCGACAGTGCCACCGCGCGTGCACTATCGGCTCACCGAACTGGGCTTGTCCCTGGAGGTCCCCTTGGCGGCACTGCGCACCTGGGCCGAGGATCATATGGCCGAGATCGACTACGCCAACACCGTCAACGACGCACAAGCCGACCCAACCGTCACCAAGTAGCTTCCCGACACACGCCCATGCCGCACAAGGCGAAAGATCAAGGGGCCCTCCCGTCCCGAGCCTGGCCCGACCCGTCCTGACCCCACCGGCGCTACCGTGGAGGTACCCGTGGGGGAGGAACAAGATGGTATCGGTGACGCTGTACCGCTATTCGTTCAATTTCCGCTATGCCCTGAACGACCGGCAGATGGCGGGGTTCGACCCGGGCCGGGCATTCGTCGAGATCTATGCCGTCGACACGCCAGAGGGCCGGGACGAGCGCGGGTGGACCTGCCTCGACCGGAGGACGGCGACGCGAAGTATCCGGGTCGAGGCCACCGCCGGGGACTGCGCGGCGTGGATCCGGGCCCAGACCGAGGCGCTGGATGCGCTGTGGACCGCCGAACAGCAGCTCGTCCATGATCTCGGCATGCGGATCGAGGGCGGCTTCTCACCCGGACTGCGGCGTGGTTCCGGCTGGGCGGCGGCCCGCCGCCGCAGCCGGGCCGCGTCACGGCAGGCATTCGACAGACTCGAACAGCGGCTGCACGACATCGCCGAGCGCTATCGCCCCGTCCGCGAGCAGGTCGAGCCCCGCGTGCACGAGGCCGACGCACGCGCACAGGAAGAGCAGGCACGACTCTGGAAAGCCCAGCGCGAGCGGGAAAGACGCGATGACCGCTTCACCGAGCTGGCCGCCCAGACCCGATGGAGCTACCGCGTCACCGAATCCGACCGAACCGTCCACGTCTTCCGCGCCGCCGACTCGACCCTGACCACCGGCGAACTGATCGACGAGCTCCAGCGCCCCACCCACCATCTCACCGGCTACACCGTGCACTGGGCAGCCGCCGATCGCGCCGAGATCGAGCACGTCAGCGGCGCGGATTTCACCACCTGGTGGGCCGTGGTAGCTCCTGGCCATTGGAACGATTCCCGGCGCATCCCGTCCCGCCCGCCTACCCGTTCCGGCCCATCCATCGGCGGCCACTCCGGCTACGACAGCTTCTCCTCCTGCGGTGGCGGCTTCTGACGCGACAGCCCAGCACTTTCGTCGCCGCGCCGCAGCGGTTCCGAGGTCATGGAGGTACCCGACGGGAGAATCCGGACCATGAGCACACCCGAGGACTGGAACACCGAGATCATCGCCGAGTTCCGTGCCAACCAGGGCCGCGTCGGCGGCAACTTCGAAGGCGCCCCGATGGTGCTGGTCCATCACCGCGGCCGCAAAACCGGCCGCGAACTCATCACCCCGATGATGTATCTGGCAGACGAACACGACCCCGACACCCTCTACGTCTTCGCCAGCAAGGCCGGCGCACCCACCAACCCCGCCTGGTATTACAACCTCACCACGGCAGGCGCCGCCGACATCGAGATCGGTACTGACACATACCCCGTCACCGTCGCCGAGATCACCGGCGCGGACCGGGACCGCATCTTTGCGGAACAAGCCCGCCGCTATCCAGGATTCGCCGGCTACGCGGAGAAGACCGCCGGGATCCGCACCATCCCTGTCCTCGCCCTTCACCGCGCCTGACCTCGGCAGGCGCGTGCCGTGCGGGTGCATCGGCCGTGGGTAGGTGACGGCAGCCGCTCGGCCGATACGCCAGGGACAGCCTTGATTCGATCGGAGGTGGGCGCGGATCGACGCCGGCACGAGTTGGCCAGTGAGGGAGCGCGTCCGACAGCGCCAGTGCTTGTCCTGAGGACTGCCGCGTTATAAGTTACTTCTCGTTTCGAGGAAGAACGCTAGGTTGCATAGGTGACGGGAGGGTAGATCAACAGGCGTTCTGCCAGAAAATGTCCGGTCTATTCCTGCGTGTATGGCAATAATTCGGCTGTTGAAGGGTGTGAATCAGAACGCGTCCCTATGCCCGCCTGTGGTGTTAAGTTAATCTCTATTCCGTCAAGCGATGGTGGGTGGAGGCTCATCGTGCTACGACGGTCGGATTGCTTGATACTCAACGAGGAGTGGCGCCATGGACGCACTGAACAGGCGCAATGCAATGAAATTCGGCGGGATGCTGGGGGTGGTGGGCGCCTTCGCCCTCGCCACGCCCGCACGCTCGGAACCGTGGAGCTGGTCACCGGAGGGATCCATCGCGGGCTCGGGCTCGGGCGCGGATCCGATGACGGTGTGGGATCCCGAAGCCGATGCCCTGGTCCCCGGGCTGATCGACCGGGGCGACGTCCCCCGGGTCAACGAACTGCTACGGACGTGGAAGACCAACGGGCAACCACTACCGGCCGGATTGCCCGCCGATCTCCGGGATTTCATGGAAAACGCGCGCCGGTTGCCGCCCTGGACCGACCCCGGCAAGCTCGACGCGGCGATCCAATTCAACAAGAAGCGGGGCCTCTACCTCGGGGTCCTGTACGGATTCGCCAGCGGCATGATGAGCACCGTCATTCCCAAGGAGGCCAAGGCGGTCTACTACTCCAAGGGCGGGCACGACCTCAAGGACCGCATCACCAAGACCGCCAAGCTCGGCTACGACATCGGCACCGCGAATTCGTATGCCGCCGACGGGGAAATGATCGTCACGTGCGTCAAGACCCGCCTGGTGCACGCCGCGGTGCGGCACCTGCTGCCGCAGTCGCCGCACTGGGTGCACTCCGCCGAGGAAGACATCCCGATCAGCCAGAACGACATCATGGTCACCTGGCACAGCCTGGCCACCACGGTGATGAAGTACCTGCTCTCGTGGAACGTGCCGATGCCGGCGAACGAGTCCGAGGGCTTTCTGCACTCCTGGCAGGTGGCCGCGCATCTGCTCGGTGTCCGTGACGAGTACATCCCGAACTCCTGGCCGCAGGCGAACGGTCAAGCCGCGCAGGTTCTCGACCCGATCCTCGCGGTGACTCCCGAAGGCGTCAAACTCGCCGACCGGCTGCTGGGACTGGGCGCCAACATCGACTTCGCCATCCTGAGCAAGCCGGTCCTCGGCGCGTTCACCCGCTTCCTGCTCGGTGACACCATCGCCGACGGGCTGGCCATACCCCGCGAACCTGTGTGGGATCCGTTGCTGCGTGTCTCCTGGGGTCCGTTCATCGCTGTGCGCGAGGGCCTGCTCACCGCGGTCCCGCCGATCGGCGATCCGTACTGGCTGCTCGACGAGTTCCTGCGCAAGGCGGCCCTGATCTACCTGGCCGAACTGCGCATGCCGATCAGCATCGAGATCCCGACGATGAACCGCGACATGAGCAGGCCGCACCGCTGAGCCCTGTCCTATCCCGCTGTTTCGATCCCCTGAAGTAAGGAGACGCACGATGC
The DNA here is from genome assembly GCF_042728775.1 of Nocardia sp. NPDC060259. Taxonomy (NCBI): domain Bacteria; kingdom Bacillati; phylum Actinomycetota; class Actinomycetes; order Mycobacteriales; family Nocardiaceae; genus Nocardia; species Nocardia sp. NPDC060259. The sequence goes on along the minus strand of NZ_JBHXAY010000086.1, from coordinate 1,738 downwards.
GTCCATCGCTCTTTCTCGCCGGTGCCGCACTCGCGTCGGCGGCCGTTCTCGGCACCGCACCGAACGCGACAGCTCAGCCGACCGGTCCCGTCGCCGACGCCGGCACCGGTTCGTCGGTCGTCGACTCCGCCTCCAGGGCTGCGCAATCCGCGGTCGAACTCGCTCAGCGGGGTGATCTCATCGGATTCATCGTGCTGATGGCGATCACCCCGATCCAGATGGTCACCGGAGGCGTGTGCGACCTGGCGGTCGGCGCGGGGTCGTTCAATCCCTGTAGCCCCACCCGGTACTGAGGCACGTCCGAAATCGACACCACCGCAAGGTCCGACGAGCCATCTACCCCGTCGGCGTCGCCTGGGGCGACCGGGCCGGTGGGCGCGCGATGGATGGAATCGAGTGCGATGTCGTCGGTGGTGGAGGCTTCGGCGACAGCCGCGGCATGGTCGTCGTCGGCGTCGCCGGGGGCCGTGCCGAGGTGCTTGCCGTCGTCGGTGGTGGCGTGGAGAACGTCGGCGACACCGACGTCGTGGCAGAACCGGCCGGGATCGTGATCGTCGTGGTGCTGGACGGCGCGGGCTTCGTGGTGGTCGGCACCGCGGTCGTGACGGTGATGGTCGACGGATCGGCCGTCACCGTGCTCGGGCCGGGGGTGACCGTGTCCGTCGGGGTCAGGGGAACAGTCACCGTGGATGTCGAGGTCGTGGGAACCGTGCCCGGGTCCTGCGCACTGGATGTGCTCTCGAGCGAAATACTCGCCGTGGCAGAGAAACTCGCACTCACCGAGATCACCGTCGAGTTCCCCGGGGCGGTTTCGGTCGGCGCGACCGTCGGTGTTTCCGTCGAACTCACTGTGCTCGCGGGGGCAGGGTCGGTGGTCGGTGTGTCGCCACCGTCGATGTCGCCTGGGGCGACGGCCTCGCTCGGTATGTCGGAGGCCGCCCTCGGGGGCAGCACGGCGGACTCGCTTGCGGCCACGCTGGAATCGGCCGGGGCTACGGTGGGTTCGCACGAGAAAGTGTTCGCCTCGTTCGCCCGGACCGGCGGGCCCGAGTCGGCTCGGACGGCGAGCGTCGTCCCGATGGCCGTGGCCACCAGCGCCGCCGCCGCGCCCGCGCGCGTCAGCTGTCGTCGAAGCCGGTCGGCTGCTGACGTCGGTGCGGGCCGGTCGTGTCGCCGGAGAATTGTCGGGTCGCTGTCCGGCTCCGTCACCGGTTCTTCGGTGTTGTCGACGTGGGGCATCCAGCTCCTGCTTTCTCCCTGGAACTGTGCCGACCGTGATTATCGACGACGGCACATATCGCGGTCGGCGTGGGTGTGTGTCAGGGATTCGAGTAGGGATCGACCTCGCGCAGCCGTTGCCGGTGTATTCGCTGCAACTCGCCGGCGCGGGTGAGAAAGTCGGCGATTGTTTCGAGTTCGGCGGTGTCGTAATAGCTCAGCAACATCTTGTAGCTCTCGACGATCATCGGTACGACGAGTTCCTGTACGCGATGGGCCGCAAGTTCGGTGGCCATCACGATCACGCGACGACGATCGGTCGGGTGCAGCGAGCGGGCGATATAGCCTTGCTTCTCCAGCCGGTTGAGCATGATCGTGACACCGGCGGAGGTGAGTCCGAGCCGTTCGGCAAGCATTCCGGGCGTCGTGGATTTCTCGTCTTCCAGCAGGACGATCTCCAGTGCGCGCCGATCGGTCTCGTTCACGCCGAGCACTCTGATCACCTCGCGGATCAGATCCT
>NZ_JBHXAY010000085.1:0-32986 GCF_042728775.1 Nocardia sp. NPDC060259 | reverse complement strand
GCCATGACATTGCGAGCAGCGCCCGAGGGCACCGAACCCGAGCTGGGCGCCGCCGGAGCCGAACCACCGCCGCGCGGTGGCGGTGTCGGCGCCGGGCCGCGGGGCGCGCCGCCACCGGGACCCGCGCCGCCCGGACGCGGACCGGCGCCGCCGCTACCGAAGTAGCCGGCCGAACCGGGCGCCGCGGCGGGCCGGGAGGCGACCGCCTTGGTACCGATCGCGCCGAGCGCCATGGCGCCGACCGCGGTACCACCGGCCACCATCAGACCGGAACCACCGGTGCCGACCGTGGCGACCGCGGGTGCGACCAGGCGCATCAGCGCGGGCAGCACGAACGCCACGCTGCACAGCAGCACCAGCGCGACCAGCATCCGCTGTGCCTGTTCACCTTCCGGCAGCCCGGCAGAGGTCGTCGTCTCGTCGACGTGTCCCGCGGTGGTGAACGCGATCATGTACACGATCGCGGCGACCGGTTTGAACAGCATGAACGCGATGATCCAGCCGACCAGCTTCTGATACGACTGCTTACCGGTCCCGGTCGCCGACGCGGCCGCGGCCAGTGGCAGCACGCCCGCGGCGACCACCAGCAGACCCTGCCGGACGATGGCGAGCACGATCTGCGCGAGCGCGCCGAGCAGACCGACGATCGCGATGATCAGCACCAGACCGGGCGAGAACGCCTGCAGCTTGGATGTTTTCACCATCAGCTCGGCCATGTTCTTGGCATTGCCGCCGGTCGCGTCCTCGATGATCCACTCGGAGAACCGGTCCGAGGCCCTGGTGCCCGCGACGATCACCGCGCCGAGCATCCACGAACTGAACACGACCCGGGCGAAAAGCCGGAACGATTCGGCGGCCTCGCTGACGGCCGCCCCGCGTCTGGCCTCGGCCAATCTGCCGCCGGTGATGATCACCGACGCGATCAGCAACAACATCTGGATCTGATAGGTGTAGTCGTTGATCTTGGTGAACAGGGCGCCCGAGTCGCTCACCGCCTCGTTGGGCACCTTCATCCAGAACGTCAGCGCCAGGATCAGCGCCTCGCCGAGACCCTTCATCAGCGAGTCGACCACCTTGCCGAAGGTGGAGTCCCACGCCTTGTCCTTGACCGCGGTCGCCGCGTCGCCGGGATGGGTGGCGGCATTGCCCGCCTTGCACACCGCCGAGGCCGCGTCCCCGAGGGATACACCGGGAATGGCGACACTGTCGAGGGTGTCGTGCAGCTCGTTGCACGCCTGGTCGAAGCCGTAGGTCTGGCCGTAGGCCACCGTCGGCGTCGCGATCATCACGGTGAAGATCACCGCGAATATTGTGACGATCCGCCTCAGCATTGTTGGCACCCCTCGATGGTCCGCAGGGAATCGATCCGGGCTGTGCTGCTGTACACCGATGCTCACCATTTCGTCCACCCCGCCAGCGATTCCACATATTCGGTCTGGGTGTTGGTCGTGGTCGACGGCTTGAGCCGCCAGTCGCCCTCGTCCCACACCACGATCATCCGCATGGCGGCGTACAACTGCTTGCCGTCGATGACCGGACCGCGCGAGGCGAGTCGCACGATGGCCATGTCGTCGGCGTAATCGTCGATCTTGAACGCGTCCGATGCCACGAAGTAGCGGGTCACCTTCTCCGGCTGCTGTTTCGGCAGCCGGTCGCTCGACAGCGCCGAGTCGTAGGCGGCCAGCTGCGCCGAACTGACCCGCACCTGCGTGACGTACAGGTCGCGATCGGCGGGCCTGGCGTTGAGCCGGTAGGTGATCTGCGCGGCGGCGAGCGCGGCGCCCTGCGGGGTCCGCGCGTAGCCGACGGCCAGACCGTCGGAGATCCTGGTCGGCCCGTCGGAGGTGGAGAACGGCACCGAGGCGCCGTACACCCGCTGCCAGCCATGCGGTTTCGTCGTGCCCTCCGGCGCCCCGGTCAGCCAGTCCGAATCGACGGGCGTGCGCTGGGTTCCCGGTACCTGCGCCAGCGGCTGACCCGCCGGGTTGTTCGGCACGTCCACGCGCCTGCCGAGCAGATCGATCTCGGGATCGGCGAAACCCGTTCCGCCCGCGGCCTGCGCCGGCGGCGGCGCGCTGTCGGTCTCGGCGTCGCTGCTGGTGAAGTACACGACCGCGCCGACGACCAGGATCAGGGCGAGCAGGGCACCCGAGGCGATCATGCCGAAAGAAGCGCGGTCGCGCGCGCCCGGCTCCTTCTCGCTCACGTCGGTGCCTCCAATGTCACAATGTCGGTGGGTAATTCGTCGATCGCGTCGACGGGCCGGTCGGTGGACTGCGGATCGGGTAACTGCAGTCGCCAGTCTCCGCCGTACCAGCTGACCGTGGTGTGGTTCACCGCCCTGGATCTGTCCGAATATTCGGTATAGACATCGACCCGGGACTGTTCGTCACGGTATTCGGTGATTTTGTAACCCAACAATCTCGGCGCGTACTCCGGCGCGGCGGGCCCGGTGATCGACAGCTGCACGCGATTGATCGCCCACTCGTCGCGGGCCGGACCCGGCACGAGTTCCTGATTCACCACGGTGGCCCACTGGTTGTCGGGCGCCACCGACAGCCGGATGGTGTGGGTCAGCGCCGCCAGCCCTGCCCCGCGCGGGGAATGCTCGAAACCCGTTGCGGCGCCCTGGGCCACCGTCGCCGGGCCCTGGTCGGACTGGGGCAGGGCGATGCCCTGGTAGTCCTGCCAGCGCACCCCGGTCGGTGCGGCGGACAGGTCGGGGCCCGCGTCGTCGCCACCGCCGCAGCCGACCGCCGCGGCCAGCAGGGCGATGCCGACCGCGACCGGCCGTGTCACTGTGGAATTCATCTTTCCGTCCGAACCCTCACGCCGGCAGGAACGCCAGCGCGATCGCGGAGGCGGTACTGGCGACCGCCGCGCCGAGCAGGCTCATCAGGACGCCGTGTGAGGCGTCGTTGACGGCCAGGTCGGAGCGGAACGCGATCCACAGCCGACCCGCCGACAGGATCATCCAGGCAAGGCACGACAGCAGGACGAACCAGAGCAGCCAGTTCAGCAGCTGCATCATCGGCGCCAGCACGTCGGCCGGGATCTGCTTATAGGCGAGCACGGTGATCACGTACCGATGACCGCGTTCATGATGGTGCCCGCGCTGGTCGCGACGACACCGCCGATCATGGCGCCCGCCACCATCTTCGGCGACTCGAGGCCACCGCCGGTCCAGCGCTCCCAAGCGAACTTGCCGCCCGCGTAGGTGATGCCGCAGATGCCCGACAGCAGCACGAACCAGGTGAGGTATCGCACCAGCTGCAGGATCTTCTCCGAGCCGGGAGGAGCTTCCGGTGTCGGATTACCCACCTGGGCCAGGACGGTGCCGTACGTGTCCTGCACGGCGAGGAGGATCATGCTCATCGGGTGCCTTTCTCCCACTGTAAAGGTGTTGTGCCACAAACACTTCGACGCCGACAACCGTTTGTACACCACCGGCGGCCCGACCGCCCGGCGTTCACGATCGACCCTCCCCCGGGCCAGGCCCGTCGATACTCGCGCGGATCGCGGCGACCAGATCGGTTCCGAGCTCACCGATCTCGGCGGGCACCTCGTCGAGCGGATCGACCCGGCGCTTGCGCGGCGCCACGTCGTCCCCCGGTGACCACACCGGCAGCGCCTCGGACTCGACCAGGGTCCATTCCTCGATCCACGGCACCTGCCAGACGTGCCCGGCGAGTGAGCCGACCACATCCCGGTACCGCCGGATCTCCGGTGGTACCCGTCCCGGGCGCGCGGCGACCGTGATCAGCCCGAGCACCAGCGACGGACCGGCGAGCCCGGCGTGGTGCTGGCGCAGCAGGTCGTGCGCGCGGGTGAGGCCGGAGATGGTCTCGCGCGCGACCAGGACGACATAGGGGGATTCCCGGTCGAACACACCGGGCCACCGGCCGCGGGCGTCGGCGGCGGGGGCGAGCACGTGGGCGAGCGTGGTTGCGCCGGAGCCACCGTGCACGCCGAGCAGCCACACCAGCGGCGCCCGGCCAACCCCGGGCACCGGACGATCCCAGATCGGCGCGCGCAGCGATTCGGGCGGCGCGACGACACCGATTCCGGCGGGCGCCGGTTCACGACGACGACGAAGATTCATAGCGGCCGTCATGATGCCACCCCGGCGAGCAACCGCCCATATGCCGCACGCGTCGCCTCGGCCAGTTCGCTGTGCCGAACCAGCTCACCGCGGGCCAGATGCGGGTCGTAGGGGATCTCGACGACCTCGCGCACCCAGCCGGACAGATGCTCGCGCAAATGCTCGGCTACCCGCGAGTCGTCGTGCGAATACTGGTGTGAGACAACGATGGTGGTGTCGGCGACGACACCGGCGCCGTCGTCACCGTAGTGGTCGTCGAGCCATTCCAGCGTGACCCGCAGGCGGTTGGCGGCGTCGACGCGGGCCGGAATCGCCAGTACCAGTGCGATATCGGCGTCGTCGAGCAGCGGGCGCAGTTGCCGACCGGCAATCGGGTTGCCACCGTCGTAGACCGCCGTGTACCCACCGTTGTCCAAAGCCCTGGCGACAGTGAGATATGTCGCGCGCCGCCGCAGCGGAGTCGCGTCGCGCCAGAGCAGTCCGAACCCGGAGGTCGACCGGGACAGGCAGTCCTCGAGCGGGGCCGGTTCGTCGTCGCCGCGGCCGTAGACCCACGACTGCAGATTCACCGGATGCAGGTGCTTGTCGGCGCCGCGCAGGGCCAGATCGCTGCCCGCCGCGGTGGCGTCCACCGCCACGGTGGCGCCCTCGGTGACCAGTTCGCCCGCCAGCCCGAGCGCCGTCGTCGTCGTGCCCGCGCCGCCACAGCCGCCGACCACCAGGATCGGCCTGCGCCCGCCCTCGGCGCGCTCACCGCTCTTGCGCCGCAACCGCACCACCGGAGCCGGATCACGCGCCACGTCACCCGACGGCTCCCCCTCGGGGGCTTCGTCGAGCCATCGGCTCCAGTCGTCTGTCATCGCCTCTGCTCCTTACCCTGCCGCGATGCCCGTGATGAGCGTGCGATCGCCGATCAGCGCGGTCCGCACCGACTGCTTGGTGTAGGTGGCCGGTGCGCCCGCGGGCCGGAACTCGGTGACCTCCACCGTGTACCGATCCGCGGCGACGGTGGTGATCCGCACGCAGTGGGTGGTCCCCACCGGGATGGAATCGATACCGCGCTGGATCACGGCGGCAGGCGAGACAGCGGCGCCGGGGGCGGCCAGCGCCCTGGCCTGCTCCCCCGATCGGTTCACGTAGTAGGCGTACTGGAAGGCGAGCACGGCGTCGGGGCCCGAGCCGGTGCCGCCCGCTTCGGCGCTGCGCACCACCGTCTCGGTGCGTTCGGTCGGGCAGGGACCTTGCGGGTCGGCGGCCATGTTGCCCGCCACGAAGTGCAGGGGCGCCGCGCGTTCGGCGGTGTCGCCGCCGCGGCCGAGCAGCAGGAAGAACACGCCGGTCGCGGCGAGGACGAAGACGAGTACCGCGACGGCGAGCACGATCCAGGTGCGGTTGCGGCGGGTTTTCGCGCGCAGCGCGCCGGAAGGCTGGAGTACCCGCGCCTCGTCGTAGTCGTCGGCCGCGGCGTCGGGCCAGGGGAACTGGACCAGTCGGGCGTCGTAGTCGTCATCGGGGCCCGGTGCGGGTTCGGCGACCCAGTCCGACCAGCCGCCGGTGAATTCGCTGCGCCGCGCGGCCAGTTCGGCCGGCGGCGCCGGCTCCGGTTCGGGCTCGGGTTCGATCGGGTACGGCTGGGCGCCGTAGGCCGAGTTGTCGTAGCCGTCGTCGGTGTCCCGGCGATCGGTGTCGAGGCCGGTCGTGCGGTCCGAGTCGTCCCCTGCCGTGGTGGACAGCTCGGGCCCGGTGGGCTCGGCTGCCTGGTCGGCGGACGGGGCGCGCTCGGGGCGCTGCGAATATCGGTCGAGGCCGTCGTCCTCGCCCGCCGCCTGGTCGGCGGTGTCCTGGCGCGCAGGGTCGGCTGCCTCGGTCTCTGGCTCGAGCGCCGAATACCAGCGCGACAGTTCGTTGTACGACTTCAACATTCCCCCCTTTCCGCGGCGCCGGGCACATCGATTCGCATTGCAGACCTCTCGGTGATCAGTTCACAGAGAACGGACGGGTGGTGGGAGCGATGGTTCCGGGTGACGCGGCAGGCGGAGTCGACGCGCCACCGGATGAGGCGCCATCGGCTCCTGTCCCGAACGGAAATTGTCCCCCACCGGAGGGTGTGGGCGTCGTAGACGCGCCGGTCGGGCTGGTGAAGATTCCGGCACTGCGCTGGTCCGACCCGCCGACCGGCACCGCACCCCGTCCGGAGGCGCCCGCGGCGTCTCGCGCGACCGCGGCGAGCCAGTCCGCGACGTACTGGGTCGGGGTCGCGCCCTGCGCGCCGACGCCCATGCGCGAGTACGCGTCGTGGCGTTGCGTGGTGTCCCAGTAGCGCACCCAGGTGGTCACGTCGAGCAGCTCGGAGTTGTCGGTGATGTTCTGCTGGACGGCCGTGTACGCCTCGCTGACCAGCCGGATCCCGGTGGTCGGCGGTACCAGCTGCGGCACGGCGCCGACCAGCTTGGTGCCGAGCAAGGTGAGCCCGACCAGCGGATTCGACAGTGTCGCGGTGGCCAATTCGGCGATGCTCGCCGGATTGAGCAGGGTCTTCACCACGGTGGTGACGGCGTTGAGCCCGATCATGCCGACCTTCAGCAGCGCCTGATAGGTGGCGTTCACATCGAGCTGGTTGCGCGGGTCGGAGGCGTCGGCGATGCGCTGGGAGATCGACTTCTTCGGCGAGAGCGAGACATCCGCGAGCGTGCTGCCGGAGATATCCTCGTTGACGACCGTCGAGGCCGTCTTGATGGACGTGTAGGCCAGCGCCTGCGCGATCGAGACCAGCGAGCCGATCGGGTCGCCACCGGACAGTTTCACCTGGCTGACGAGATTGGTCACCGCCCGCAGGAGCGGGGCGCCCTGCGGCGCATCGCAGGCGAGATCACCTGTCGCGCAGAAGCTCGCGACCCGGCCCGTGAGCTTGCCGAAGTCGGCGGGCTGAGTGCCGCTCGCTCCGAGCCCACCGCCTGGCGCGGGGGCCTGGCGCACCGCGGCGACAGCGTCGAGCGATTCACCCGAGGTACCGGGTGCCGCGCTCGGCGTCGTCCGGTCGGGCGCGCCGGGGAACACCGGCGCGTTCGTGCCACGGGTCGGGTCGGCGAACAACGCGACCGCGGCGACCTTGTCGGCGGGCACCTTGCCGGTGCCCGCGCCCACTTCCTGGGCGAACAGCGAGGCCACGTGGGCGCCTTGCGAATACCCGACCACCGCGATCCGCGAGTCGGGGCAGCGCTGCAAGACCTGGGCGGTCATCGACCGCAGCCGCTCGAGTCCACCGTCGACCGATTGTGTGTAGGGCACAGCCCCACCCGGTACCGCGCCACCGAATCCGGCCTCGTACGGCACATACGCGCGATCGACCAGCCCCGGCTCGGCAGCCTTGGCGAACATCGGCCGGAAGACCGTCGACAGCATGCCGGTGTCGGTACTGGTCGCGGCGTCCGGTGACGATTCGCCTGTGCCCTGAATCCCCAAGGCGTACAGTGCCGGACACGCCGAGATCGATACCTGGGTGGAGGGAGCGTCGGGCGCGCCCTCGTCCGCGGAGGCCACACCTGCCGATGCCGTCACCGAAGCGACGACGAACGAGATCATCGTCGCCGTGAGTCGTGTCGTGCACCGAGCCATATCGATCCGCATCACAGTCCGTTTCGGCTGACCAGTGGAGCGTTGAAACGCAGTAAACCGTAACAGATTCCGGGACTCCCAACCGCTGCCCAAAGTGGCCCTTTCACTGCCCCCGGCAAACACCGTTGTCTCAGCAATCGCCTGGCGATCCGGGCGGCTCGGAAAAAGACGAGGGCACCGTCGCGAACGACGGTGCCCTCGCGGGAATTCGGGGTCAGGCGGCGGAGGTCACCCGGTAGACGTCGTAGACGCCCTCGACATTGCGCACGACATTGAGCAGGTGGCCCAGATGCTTCGGGTCGCCCATCTCGAAGGTGAACTTGCTGATCGCGACCCGGTCGCCGTGGGTGGCCACCGACGCGGACAGGATGTTGACCTTCTCGTCGGCCAGCACCTTGGTGACATCCGACAGCAACCTGGTGCGGTCCAGTGCCTCGATCTGGATGGCGACCAGGAACACCGACGACGGCGACGGCGCCCACTCGACGTCGATGATCCGCTCGGCCTGCGACTGCAACGATCCGGCATTGGTGCAGTCGGTGCGGTGCACGCTCACCGCGCCACCGCGGGTGACGAAGCCCATGATCTCGTCGCCCGGCACCGGCGTGCAGCATTTGGCCAGCTTCGCCACGGTGCCGGAGGCGCCGGGAATGAGCACACCCGCGTCGCCGGTGACCCGCTGCCTGCTCGGGGTGGTCGACGGGGTCGACCGTTCGGCGAGCTCGTTCTCCACGTCACCGATGCCACCGAGCTGGGCCATGAGCCGCTGCACCACATGGTGCGCGGACACCTGGTGCTCGCCGACGGCGGTGTAGAGCGCGGAGATGTCGGAGTAGTGCAGTTCGTGCGCGACCGCGGTCATGGCGTCGACGCTCATCAACCGCTGCAGCGGCAGCCCGACCCGGCGGACCTCCTTGGAGATCTGCTCCTTGCCGCTTTCGAGCGCTTCCTCGCGGCGCTCCTTGGCAAACCACTGGCGAATTTTGGCCTTCGCGCGTGGCGAGACTACGAAGTTCTGCCAGTCGCGGCTCGGTCCGGCGTTCTGCGCCTTGGAGGTGAACACCTCGACGACTTCGCCGTTCTCGAGCTGCCGTTCCAGCGCGACGAGCCTGCCGTTGACCCTGGCGCCGATGCACTTGTGCCCGACCTCGGTGTGCACGGCGTAGGCGAAGTCGACCGGGGTCGACTTCTGCGGCAGCGTGATCACATCGCCCTTGGGCGTGAACACGAAGATCTCCGGCGATTTGAGGTCGAAGCGCAGCGACTCGAGGAACTCGGCCGGGTCGGCGGCTTCCCGCTGCCAGTCGAGCAGCTGGCGCATCCAGGCCATGTCGTCGACCTCGGCGGCGTCACCGGAGTGCTTGCCCTTGGTCTCCTTGTAGCGCCAGTGCGCGGCGATGCCGAACTCGGCGGTGCGGTGCATGTCCTGGGTGCGGATCTGCACTTCCAGCGGCTTGCCGTCCGGGCCGACGACGGTGGTGTGCAGCGACTGGTAGACGCCGTAACGCGGTTGCGCGATGTAGTCCTTGAACCGGCCCGCCATCGGCTGCCACAGCGAGTGCACGACACCGACGGCGGCGTAGCAGTCGCGGACCTCGTCGCACAGGATGCGCATGCCGACCAGGTCGTGGATGTCGTCGAAGTCCTTACCCTTGACGATCATCTTCTGGTAGATCGACCAGTAGTGCTTGGGCCTGCCTTCGACGATCGCGTTGATCCGCGAGGCGGCGAGGGTGTTGACGATCTCGGCGCGCACCTTGGCCAGGTAGGTGTCGCGCGAGGGCGCGCGGTCGGCGACCAGGCGCACGATCTCGTCGTACTTCTTGGGGTGCAGGATCGCGAAGGCGAGGTCCTCGAGCTCCCATTTGACCGTGGCCATACCGAGGCGATGCGCCAGCGGCGCGATCACCTCGAGGGTCTCCTTGGCCTTCTTGGCCTGCTTCTCCGGCGGTAGGAAGCGCATGGTGCGCATGTTGTGCAGCCGGTCGGCGACCTTGATCACCAGCACGCGCGGGTCCCGCGCCATGGCGATGATCATCTTGCGGATGGTCTCGGCTTCGGCGGCCGCGCCGAGGTTGACCTTGTCGAGCTTGGTGACGCCGTCGACGAGGTGGGCGACTTCCTGCCCGAACTCCTCTTTGAGCTGCTCGAGCGAGTAGCCGGTGTCCTCCACGGTGTCGTGCAGCAGGGCGGCGACCAGCGTGGTGGTGTCCATGCCGAGCTCGGCGAGGATGTTGGCGACCGCCAGCGGGTGGGTGATGTACGGGTCGCCCGACTTACGGAACTGTTTGGCGTGCCGTTCGTCGGCGACGTCGAAGGCGCGCTGCAGCAGCGCCAGATTGGCCTTCGGGTACAGCTCCCGGTGGACGGTGGCCAGCGGTTCCAGGACCGGCTTCACCGCCGCGATGCCGCGCTGACCGGTCATCCGGCGCGCGAGCCTGGCCCGCACGCGCCGCGATGCCGAGCTGGGCACGGAGGCGGTCGGGGACTGTTTGGCGGGTTCGGGGGTCGCCGGGGCACCGTCGGTCCGCGGGGCGCCGGTGGACTCCTGCCCAACCTTCGCCTCGCCGAGTTGTCGAGTCATGCCACCGCCTCTCACGCTGCATTCGGACCCTTCGGCCGAGTGCTGCAACCGCCCGGACCACCAACTTTAGTCCCCACACCGACCAGGCGTTCCATTCCCGGCGGTCACGGGCGTGCGACGGTCCCGACTCGGCCCGAAATCGGCCTCCGACCTGCGGTTCGATCAGCGTTCGTCGATCGCTGCCCGCCGCGTGCGCAGGCTGTGACCGTCGAGGCGGCCGGGCGGGACGCCGAGCAGGTCGAGCACGGTCGGGGTGATGTCGATCAGCGTGTACGCGCTGGTCGTGGTGCCGGAGGTGAAGTCAGCGCCGCGGGCGATGACGAAATTGGCGGTCTCGGCGGGTGTCTGGCCGCCGTGCCCACCCGTCGGCAGGTGGCCGTGATCGGTGGTGACCAGCACGGTCCACTGTTCGCGTGGATGCTCGGCGGCGCGCCGGTCGACGGCGGCGACGATCTGCCCGACCAGCACGTCGACGCGGCGGATAGCGGCGAGATAGGCACGCGATGCGCCACCGTGCTGATGACCGGCCAGGTCGACCTGGTCGAGGTGGGTGAACACCAGATCGGGCCCGCTCCGCTCGATCGCGGCGACCACCTCGGTCGCGGTGGTCGCGTCGGTGAGCGCCTCGTCGCTGTCGCGCGGGTCGGGCGAGGTGGTCAGGGCGACGTCGGCCCGCCGGTCACCACTGGCGGCGATGGTCGCGATCTGGTGCCAGGTGCCGATCGACACGGTGTGCCGCGTGGGGTCGGCGCGTTCGATCCGGGTGAAGACGCTGGGGTAGGCCAGGAACGGGCTCGCGTCGAACTCGTTGCCGGTGATGCCATGCGCGGTGTCCCACACCCCGGTCAGCACACTCGCCCACGACGGCCCGGAGACGGTGATGTGCCCGGCGATGCTGCCGCGCGAGAGCAGCCCCTGCGCGGCGAGGTGCCGCAGTCGCGGGGCTTGGGCACGGTCGGCCTTGTCGCAGAGCAATCCGTCGATCCCGATGACGACGACCTTCGCCTCCGGTCCACCCCGGCGTGGCATGCCGAACGCGGCCGCCGGATCGATCGCGACACCCGGATCGTCGAAGGTGGTGTCGGAGCCCGCGGCCGACCACAGCAGCGGAAGAGTCACCAGGGCGGTGACCAGTGCCACGAGGACCTTCGCGGGGGCCGACAGCTCGCGCATGTCCTCACGATGCGGGAGCGCGGACGGCCCAGCGAGGCCGCCACGACGGTGTTCATCGACGTTTCACCGGCGCCGCGCACACCGGTTGCCCCGTTGAACGACAAGCCAACGGCGGCAGGTCAAGTCGTGGCGCGGAGCTCCTCGGCGAGGATCGCGACGGTGTCGCGGATCTGCTCTTCGGTGTGGCAGGCGGTGACGAAGAAGCGCAGCCGCGCCAGGTCTTCCGGCACCGCGGGGTAGATGATCGGATTGACGTTGATGCCGCGGCGCAGCAGCGTGTTCGACAGTCGCATCGTCTTGAGCGAATCACCCACGATGCACGGGATGATCGGGGTGTCGTGGCTGTCGCCGGTGTCGATCCCGGCGGCGCGGGCCAGTTCGAGGAACAGTCGCGCGTTGTGCCGCAGACGCCCCAGCGCTGTGCCGTCGGCCCGCAGCTGCCGGATCGCTTCCGCCGAGGCGGCGGCGTTCATCGGCGTCATGCCCACGCTGTAGACGAACCCGGGCGTCGTGTACTTCAGGAAGCGGATCAGCTCCGCGCTGCCCGCCACATATCCCCCGCATCCGGCCAGTGCCTTCGACATGGTGCCCGACCACAATTCGACGTCGCCGCGGTCGACGCCGAAGTACTCGCCGATGCCGCCGCCGTGCGCGCCGAGCACGCCGACGCTGTGCGCCTCGTCGATCATCAGCAGCGCCTGGTGCTTCTTCTTGATCTCGATGATCGCGGGCAGGTCGGGAATGTCGCCGTCCTGGCTGTAGACGCCCTCGATAAGGATCAGGACCCGGCGGTAGCGGTGCCGCAGCTCGCCGAGCAGCCGGTCGAGGGCGGCATGGTCGTTGTGCGGGAACGGCCTTCGCGTCGCGCCCGACAGCACGCAACCCTGCAGGATGCTGTCGTGGGCGAGGCTGTCGTGGATCACCAGGTCGTCGGGACCGACGAGGTGCCCGATGATGGTGACATTCGTGGAGTGGCCGCCCACCAGCGCGATCGCGTCCTCGGTGCCCAGCAGCGCGGCGAGTTCGGCTTCCAGTTCCCGGTGCACCGGCTTCTCGCCGGACAGCACCCGGCTGGCCGAGCAGGAGCTGCCGTAGCGGGCGACCGAGTCCTGCACGGCCGCGACGACCGCCGGGTGCCCGGACAGCCCCAGGTAGTTGTAGCTGGAGAAGTTCACCACCGGAGCACCGTCGATCAGCGAGGTGTCGCGGGTGACGCCGTCGTTGACGAGGAAGTACGGGTTGTCCAGGCCCAGTGCCGCGGCGCCGGAGAGCCGGTCCTCGATCGCCTTCACCTCGGGGAAGTCGGCGATCCGGTACTCCGGGGTGACGGCCACCGAAGGCGTTTCCGGAACGACCGGCGCCGGAGCGGGAACGGTCGGGGCCGGAGTGGGTGTCCCGGCGACCTGACCGGTGACGTAGCCGACGACGTCGCCGAGAGTGGTCGCGGCGCTCGGCCAGGAGGGGTCGACCTGCAGTCCCGGCAGCTTGCGCATCAGGCCACCGAACAGGTCCGACAGCATCATCGAGTCGAATCCGAGCTCGCCGGTGAGGGTTTCGGTATCGCGGAGCCGATCGACGGAGTACCCGCTGACCCGGCCGCACTCCGCGCGCACGATGCCGGCGATCGTGCCCGGATCGACTGTGGGACCCGCCTGCGGCGAGGCGAGGGTCGCGGTACCCGTCGCGAGGGGGGCGGTGGCGCCAGGTGCGCGGGTCGCCGTCGCGCCCGGCGCCATGCTCGCCAGCAGCGCGTTCTGTTCACGGAAGAGCGCGATCATCTGGTCCATGGTGGTGTCCTGGTCCATGGTGGTGGCCTCCGCCGGGGTGGCAGGTGGGGTGAGGGTGGTCGGTTCGAGCCAGAAGCGGTGCTCGGTCGAGAAGTCGTAGACCGGCAGCCGACGGCGGACGCGCTGTTCGGCGTCGTACAGGTGATCCCAGTCGGGATCGAGACCGTCGCGGTGCAGCGCGGCAACGGTTTCCGCGAGTTCACGGCCACTCGCGCCGGGCCCAGGGCTCGGCGTCAGGCACCGCGGCAGCAGATCGGGTCGCAGCCGCCCGACGAGCGGGGTCAGCATGCGGCGCGGGCCGATCTCGACGACGTGGGTGGGGTCGGCCTCGACCGCCGCCGCCAGCGCGTCGCCGAAAAGCACGGTGGCACGGACATGTTCGACCCAGTACTCGGCGTCCATCATCTCGGCCGGGTCGAGCAGCCGCCCGCGCACGGTCGAGTAGATCGGCAGAGCCGGTGCCCGGTAGGCGCATTCCCGGGCGACGTCCGCGAACTTCTCCAGCATCGGCGCCATCAGCGGACTGTGGAACGCGTGCGACACGGTGAGCGGCTTGGCGGCCACCTGCTGCTCGGCCAGGACCGTCCGGATCCGGTCGAGCGCCGTCGCGGCACCGGAAAGCACGAGATCGGTGGGCCCGTTCACGGCCGCCAAGGCCACTTCTGGCTCGCCGTCGAGCAGGTCGGCGAGCTGTTCGCACGTCGCTCGGACCGCGAGCATCCCACCCCCGTCTGGCAATTGCTGCATCAGCCGACCACGGGCGACGACCAGGCGGCACGCGTCTTCGAGGTCGACGACTCCGGCCACGGCCGCCGCCGTGAATTCCCCGATGCTGTGCCCGATCACCCAGGCGGGGCGCACGCCCGCGTCGGCAAGTGACTGTGCCAGCGCGTATTCCATGGCGAAGATCGCCGGCTGCGCGAGTTCGGTGCGATCGATGACGGCGTTGTCGTCGAGCAGCAGCTCGCGGATCGAGGAGCCGAGATGCGCCGTCATCGCCGCGTCGACGGTCCGCAGCGCCCGGTGGAACGACCCGCTCACGGCATCGAGCGGCCGCGCCATTCCGGCGAACTGCGACCCCTGGCCGGTGAACATCCAGCCTGCCCGAACCGGCCCCGCCACACCGGATTCCGCACCGGAACGCAGGCGCGTGATCGCTTCCGCCGGATCGGCGGCGACCACAGCGAGCCGATGCCGACCCGACGACTTCACCCGGTTGCTCGTCCAGCAGACCTGCGCGAACCGATCCTCGGGAACCGAGTTCAGCAGCTGCGCCATGCGCAGTGCGTTGCGCTCCAGTCCTTTCGCATTGTCGGCCGACACGGTGAGTACTCCTCCGCCACCCGCCGCCGCGTCCTCCGCCATCGGCGCACCGCCGAGCACGAGGTGCGCGTTCGTGCCGCCGATGCCGAAGCTGCTGACCCCGGCCAGCGACGGTCCGTCGAGCGGCATCGGTTCGGCGAGCAGGCGCAGCCCGTTGCGTTCCAGCTGCAACCGCGGATTCTCCTGGTCGGCGAACCTGGTCGGCGCCGCTATGCCATGGTGCAGACTCAGCGCGACCTTGATGATCCCGGCGACACCCGCCGCGCCCTCGGTGTGGCCCAGATTGCCTTTGATGGAACCGATTCCGCAGGCCTTCGCACGATCGCGCCCGTGCAGCCCGCCCAGCGCCTTGACCTCGATCATGTCCCCGAGCACCGTCCCGGTGCCGTGCGCCTCGAGGAAATCGACCGCCCCTGCCTCGACTCCGGCCCTGCGGTACGCCTCGCCGATCACCTGTTGCTGCGCCCACCGGTTCGGCGCGGTGATGCCGTTGCTGCGCCCGTCGGAGTTCACCGCACTGCCCTTGATCACCGCGTAGATCGGCAGCCCCGCCGCCTGCGCGTCGGCCAGGCGGCGCAGCACCAGCACCGCAACGCCTTCACCCCGGACGATCCCATCCGCGTTGCCGCTGAACGGTTTACAGCGCGCATCGGGCGCCGAGAGCCCCGCCTGGGTGTAGAATACGCCGACCGCCGGAGTGAGCACCAGATTCACGCCGCCGGCCACGGCCTGGTCGCATTCGCCGGAAGCCAGTGCGGCACAGGCGAGATAGACCGCTACCAGCGACGACGAGCAGGCGGTGTCGACCGCCATGCTCGGGCCCTTCAGGTCGAGCTGATAGGACAGCCGGTTGGCGGTCATGAAGTAGCCGTTGCCCGATCCGTGCTGCGGGGTGATCGCGGCGTAATCCGACATCTGCAGGTTGGCCCATTCATTGGCCATCACCCCGATGTACACCCCGGTGCGCGAACCGGATTGGGCCCTGGGGTCGAGGGTCGCGTCCTCGAACGCGCGCCAGGTCGCTTGCAGCAGCAGCCGCTGTTGCGGGTCCATCGCCTCGGCCTCGTGCGGGGTGATCCCGAAGAACTCGTGGTCGAACGCGTCGGCGTCGTCGATGAACCCGCCGCTGTGGGTGTTGATGGTGCCGGGCCCGCCCGCCGGGTCGTGGAAGTCCTCGGCGTGCCAGCGATTCGCGGGCACCGCCGAGATCGCGTCGCGGCCGTCGATCAGCAGCTGCCACAGCGCGGCGGGATCGGCAGCCCTGGGGAAGCGGCAGTCGAGACCGACGATGGCGATGTCGCCCTCCGTGACGCGGGCCGCCTCCTCCGGGCGCTGACCGCTCATGCCGCGAGGACGAACTCGTCGGCGAGATAAGTGGCGATGGCGGCGACGGTGGGATAGTCGAAGACCAGCGTCGGGTCGATCTCGAGGGACCAGCGGTCCTCGATCTCCCCGCACAGCGACACCGCCGAGACCGAGTCCATCCCGAGTTCGGCCAGCGGAGTCGCCGGATCCACCTGGTGGGGGGAACGGCCGAGGTAGTCGGCGACCCGCTCGACGAGCCAGTCCTGGACGGTGTTCGAGGTGTGGGTGGTGCTGCTGAACATGGTCGGCTCCTGGCTGGGTACGGATCGATCAGACGGTCAGTGATCGGCTCAGCGCCGGTTCGAGATCCTCGTGCAGAACCCGTTCGAGGCTATGGGTGAGGAACGCCTCGCGCATCGAGCCACGCTGGACTTTGCCGCTGGTGGTGCGATGCACCGAGCGTGCGGATCGGGCGGCGACCAGCACGACATTCGGCGCGGGCACATCGAACCCGCGGGCCACCGCGATCTTGATCGCGGAGGTCAGCTCGGCGAGCGTGGTCTCACCGAGCAGGTCCGGTTTCACGCCCTGCATCACCACCATCCGTTCCCGGTCGAGCACGTCGACCGAGACCACCGCGCCCGCGTTGCCCGCCAGCGCCGGATGCAGGTTCTGCACGAGTTCCTCGACGTCGGTCGGGTGGACGTTGCGGCCGTTGACGATCAGCAGATCCTTGAGGCGGCCCGCGACGAACAGTTCGCCGTCGTGCAGCAGGCCGAGGTCGCCGGTCCGCAGGAACGGGCCTTCGGTGCCGAGATGAGCGTCGAAGACCTCGCGGGTTTCGGCAGGCCGGTTCCAGTACCCGGCGGCGACGCTGTCCCCGCGCACCCAGATCTCCCCGGTGGCGCCGTCCGGCAGTTCTTCGCGAGTCGCGGGGTCGACGATGCGGATCTCGAGGCCGTGGGGAGCGCGCCCGCAACCGACCAGCGGGGCATCGCCTGCCCGGTCGTAGCGCACCAGCGGCGCGCCCATCGTCGCGGCGCTGGCCAGCAGCGTCACCTCGGCCAGCCCGTAGGCGGGCAGGAACACCGTGGGGCGCAGCCCGGCGGGGGCGAATCTTTCCAGGACCGCGTCCAGGGTCCGGGCCCGTACCGGCTCGGCGCCGCTCAGCGCCACTTCGAGGGTGCTCAGGTCGAGCTCGGCGAGCTGCTTGTCGCTGACCCGGCGCAGGATCAGGTCGTAGGCGAAGTTCGGGGCGCCGGTGAACGTCGCGCGGTACCGGTCGATGGCTTGCAGCCAGCGCACCGGGTGTTTGATGAACGTCGTCGGCGCCATGAACACCAGGTTCGCGCCGGAGTACGCCGTGCCGAGCAGCATGCCGATCAGGCCCATGTCGTGGAATTGCGGGATCCAGCTGACGCCGGTCGAGTCCGCGGTCAGCCCCCCGGCGGAGATCGCCGCCAAGTTGTGCAGCAGATTGCGGTGCGTGACGACGACGCCCTTGGGCGTGCCCGTCGATCCCGAGGTGTACTGCAGGAAGGCGATCGTGCCCAGGTCGAGGTCGGGCAGCTGCCAGGCGTCGGCGTCGCCGAGCGGCTGATCGGTCGCGACGACGGTGGCGGTGGTGCTGGTGGCGACCAGCGGTGCGAAGTCGGTGGTGGTGAGCACGAGCTGTGCCCCGGAGTCGGCGATGATGCCGCCCACCCGCTGCGCGGCCCGGTCCTCGTGCGGCAGCGGCGCCGGGACGGCGATGACACCGGCGTACAGGCAGCCGAGGAAGGCACGCAGGAACTCCATCCCGTCGAGATAGAGCAACACCACCGGCTGCGCCGACTCGGGCCGTTCCGACAGCCACTGGGCAAACGCTCGGGCATCGCGGTCGAGTGCACGGTAGGTGACGACCTCCTCGACCAGCTCCCGCCCGGATTCCCGCAGGTAGATGTACGAACGGGTGTCCGCGTACCGGGAAAACTGCTGCCTGACGTGGTGCACGTAGCTGGAGTGCATATCGTGGTTTCCTTCGGAGGTCGGTGGGGTAGCTACTACTCTGCGCTCCTCGGCCGCACACCGGAAGAGACCTCAGGGGCCACCCGCCGAACCCTCAGGGTGTGCTGTCCCGACCCCTTTGGTGGAGGAAGAATGGCGTTGACAGCCGCGCCCCACTGTGGCTGCCTTGGCGGGTGGGGAACATCGCGCCGATCCGTCTCGCCGCCACCGCCGACCTGCACCTGCGACCCGCCGTCGCGGGCAAGTTCCGGCCCGGCTTTCTTCGACTCGATCACCATGCCGACCTGTTGCTCCTGGCCGGCGACCTCACCGAGGGCGGTACCCGAGCCAACACCGAACTGCTCTGCGCCGAACTCGCCGATCTCCCGGTTCCGGTGATCGCCGTCCTTGGCAATCACGACCACGACGAGCACCACGGCGAGTGGATCACGCGGCGGCTCACCGAAACCGGTGTCGTTGTCCTGGACGGTGATTCGACGATGCTCACGATTCGCGGGCACCGTATCGGGGTCGCCGGGGTGATGGGCGGTTCCGGTGGCTTCCCCGCGCACCCGGGTGATCCCGACTCGGGCTCGGCGGAGCACCGGGCCAGGATGCGCCGTGGTCCGATCGACGCCGAGCGACTCCGCCGGGCCCTCGACACCCTCGACTGCGATACCCGGATCGCCCTCACCCACTTCTCCCCCGTCGTCGGCACCCTCGCCGGCGAACCCACTTCCATCTATCCCGGACTGGGCTGTCACGCCATGGGTGCGGCGATCGACGCGGGTCGTGCCACCCTCGCGGTGCACGGTCACGCCCACGCGGGGAGCGAATACGGCCAGACCGCGGGAGGTGTTCCCGTGCGCAATGTTTCGTATCCGGTGCTGCGCCGGACCTACGCGCTCTACGACCTACCCGCCGATCGGGTCTAGCCCGCACACCGGCTCACAGCCGCCGAGAGCAGTCGGACACGGGGGGCGGTCGGGGTTTGCCCCGCTCCCGGCGGCCGGACGACCGGCAGCCGTCGGTTACGCCTCGCTGTCGCTGAACGCCCACACGACGGCGGGTCGACCGGTGGCCTTCACCCGCCGCCGTTCGCCGGTGCGGTCCAGACCCGGGATGGCGGCCAGCGTGCGGTTGAGGTTCGCCGGGTCGGGGCGGGTGCCGTGCAAGGACGTGCTGAGGTCGACCGCGCGGGTCGCGGGAAACTCTTCCCCGGTCAGTGCGCGGGTGAGGGCCTGGTCTTTCCACAGCATCCCGGCCAGCAGGCCGCGGCTGGTGTCGACGATGCGGTTGTGGTCGAACGCCAGCGGGGGAACCTCGTCGAAATCGACCCACTCGGCGGGCCCTTCGTGCTCGGCGACGACGGCCCACATGGCGATCGACAGCGTCGGCCCGCGCGGATCACGGTGCGGCTCATCGAAGGTGACCAGCTGACCGACCGCGCCGATCGCCGCCGTCGGCACGCCGAGTTTGGTGTGCACCGCACGCCGGGCAGCCTCGACCAGGCGTTCGCCCCGCCCCAGCAGCACGCCGGGCAGCGCGAGTTCACCGGTGAACGGTGCGAACTCGCGCGCGGCGATCCCGATGCGCACCCCGCTGTCGGCATCCCAGCACCGCAACGTCACGACATCGATCGACACAACGGATTGCTCCACGTCATCCCATCCTGCCGCAAGCGTGCCCCGGAGGCGAAGCCGCGGTGCCCACAGTCGGCGTCGCGAGCCCGCTGCCTGCGCAACCCACAGCCCGCTGTCGCACGTTCCCTCATCCGGGCTGTTCGGCAGCCGCGACGCCGCGATCCCCGCCCACCGGCACAGTGTTCGCCGAACCGGCGCCGAGCGATGGTTCGCGACGAAGGACGCGGTCACGCCGTTCCGGGCCATGGCCGGTCAGCACGACCGGCACGCGGAGACGCTCGGCGAGCCAGTCCGCCGGGTCACCTCGGACCGGCTCGAGGATCGGCGTCGCCTCGGACACCTGGTCGGTGAGCCGCTGCTGGTGGTCGAGATCACGCCATGGGCCCGGGATGAGTTCGGTGACGATGCCCGCGCCGGTGTCGTATGCCGCTGCGGCGCACAGTGTTGCGGGCATGTCGAGGTGGTTGACGACCAACCCGTCGATCCCGCCGCAGACCTCGATCGCGTACCGCAACAGGATCGGGTCGAGGTGGCCCTGCCGGAACGCGCCCTGATACGGGCCGGTGCCGTTGTGCGGCTCCGGGTGTCCCAGTGGCGCTTCGGTCGGCAGCGGACCCGCGCCGTGCCGGGTCATGTAGGTGCGGGTGACGCCCAGAACCGTTGCGGTGCCACCGATCCCGGCGACCATGGCGCGGGCATGGCGCGGTTCGACGGTCGACCAGGTGGTGTGCGGGTGGAATCCGCGCCATTCGTCGAGGAGAACGCCCTGCGCGCCCTCGAACACCAGCCTGCCGCGCGCGGCGGTGCGCGCGAGTTCGCCGTCGTCGGTGACGCGCACGGCCCTGGCGAACTCGCCGTACATCGCGACCAGGGCGTCGATCGATTCGTAGCCGTGCGCGCTCGGGCCGATCAGCTCGTCGTACTGGGCGGCCAGCCGATCCAGCTTGGCGCGCAGGACGACGGGCGTCCGGCAGTCGGCGACGGTCGGCGCCTCGTGTTCGAGTGCGTACCACGCGGTTTCGCCGATGCCACGACCGCAGGAACCGTGTCGCGAGGAACCCCTCGCGTCCTCGCGCGCACGGTTCGCCGCGATGTGGATCGGCGTGGTGAGCAGGGCGCGACCGTCGACGGCGAGCAGTCCCAGCGGATCACGCACACCGAGCGCGGCCAGCTGCTCGGATTCGGCGGCGAGCGCGATCGGCTCCACCAGCATGTGCCGCGAGAGCAGCGTCGGCACACCGTGAAAGGTCCCCGCGCCGAACTGCGCGAAGGTGTGGTGGCGGCCGTCGGCGACGACATTGTGCGCGGCCTGCGCACCGCCGTTGAACCGCACGACCGCCGCCACCCCGAGGCCCGCCTCCGCCGCACACAGCCAGTCGACGGTCGCGCCCTTGCCCGCGTCACCGAATCCCAGATCGACGACGACGATGTGCCCGGCACCGAACATGCTTGCGCCCCTTTTCCTTCTCGTACCTCACCGACCGGGCGGCAGCGCCCGCACACCGCGCACCGGCTTCGACCCCAGCGCCCGGCCGACAGCGTCGGCCTCGGCCACCGATCCGACATCGCGCAGGTCGGCCAGTCCGGTGTCGACGTCGACCCGGTCCTCCCCAGCCCGATCGTCAGCGCGATCAGCTCACACACCGCGCCGGGATCGTCGAGCTTCAGGAAGTTCTGCCCGAGCAGACCTCGCCAGTGCTCGGCGATCTCCGGATCCTGGTAGTAGGACGACTGATTCGGCAGGATGTAGTAGATGTGCCAGCGCTGCGCGAGCTCGCGGTAGATCGACTCGACCGACACATCGCGCCGCACGTGATCCCCGATGACCGACCGGATGTGCCGGGCGGCCAGCCGCGGCTTGTTGAGCTCGTCGCCGATCACGAACAGATACCCCCGCTTCCCGCGCTTCTCCCACGCATCGGTCGCGACATGCTCCGCCATGAAATAGGCGGCCAGCTCATAGCTTTCGGACTTCTGCCCGCCACCACCGCCTTCGAGCAGGATCGACCGCAGCTGCTCGTCCATCCGGTTGTCGGACTCGAACTGCCCCACCTGCAACGGCACCCGATCGGTATCGGCATCGCCGATCGCCCCGAACAGGACCTGCGGATCCTGCGCATATCCCTTGCTCTTCAACAGCCCGTGCAACTTCCCGAGCTTGTCCTGCATGATCCGCGGCACCCGCCCCATCGACCCGGTCACATCGAACAGCACCGCCACCGGCAACGAGTTCCCATGCTCCGCCGAATCCCGGCACTCCCGCACCCCCACCCCGAACGGATCAAGCGACGGATGCGCACACCACGTCTCATACGGCTGCTCCCGCATCTCGGCCGTATACCCGAAGTCATCCACCCCAGCCCGCGCCCGGAACGTCTTCCCCGCCCGATAAGCACTGTCATCCCAATGCCCATATCCCATCAGAACCACTCCCTCTCGTTCTCGTAGTTTTAGTCTATTCAACCAAAACAACGATCGTCAAGAGCCCCAGCGGATTCGCTCTTTGCCAGCCCCGTCGGCTACCTTCTGGCACATGCCATCGGCTCCGCACGAAGTGGTGATCGATCTCTTCCAGCAGCAACCGGCCCTCGTCGCCCCGCTGCTGACCGAATTAGGCTGCCCTCTACCCGAATACGAGTCGATTACCACCGTGCCGGGCGATGCCACGGTGCTGGCGCCGACCGAGTATCACGCCGACGCGGTAGTTGCCTTCCATCGCGGCGGACAGCGAATCCTGGCGGTGGTCGTGGAGGTGCAGCTACGACCGGACCCGGACAAGCGCTGGTCCTGGCCGGTCTATGTCACCTCGCTCCGAGCCCGCCTGCGCTGCCCGACGCTGCTACTGGTCGTGTGTCCGGACGCCCGGACCGCGCGGTGGGCCGCCAAGCCTATCGACCTCGGTTACGGGAACCCGTCCGTCGGACTATGCCCACTGGTCCTGGACCCGACAGGCGTTCCGGTCGTCACCGACGTCGAAGCAGCGGCGGATCTACCCGAACTGGCCGTGCTGTCCGCCCTGGCACATGCGCAGCATCCTGAACATCGTGAGATCTGGAAAGCACTGCTCGCGGCTCTCGGTACCCTGGGTGGCGACCGCGCGGCGCTGTACTATGACTTCATCCTGTCGACGCTGCCCGCCGCAGCGCGATCCGAGTGGGAGGCACTGATGGCCGCCGGGCTCCAAGGTTACGAATACCGCAGCGAGTTCGCCCGCAAGTACTTCGCGGAAGGCGAAGCGCGCGGTGAGGCCAAGTCTGTGCTGACGGTGCTCGATGCTCGCGGGATCACCGTTCCTGCCGAGGTCCGCGACCGAATTCTCGGTTGCGATGACCTCGATCAACTGCAGCGGTGGCTGCGCAAGGCGCTCGAGGTCAATCGTGCAGCTGACCTCCTGGACTGAGCGGCGCCGGAGGTAACTCCTACCGCCGATCCGGGAGGGGAGTCAGGTAGTTGCCGACCAGGGCTACGCCGGGGCCGGGGCGGCCGCCGGGGCCGGGGTGCCAGGTGACGTTGTCGACGGCGATGGGGTCGCCGCAGTGGCGGCAGACGACTACGCCTTCGGTGAGGTGGTCGCAGGTGCGGTGGAGGACGGACAGGGGTGGGCCGTCGGGGGTGGACAGCCAGCGGTCGCCCCAGGCCAGGATCATTGTCAGGATCGGGTAGAGGTCGCGGCCACGGTCGGTGAGGATGTACTCGGTGCGGACCGGGTTGTCCTGGTACACACGGGTTTCCACGATCTCGTGCTCGCGGAGGGTACCGAGCCGGTCGGTCAGGACATTGGAGGCGATGCCGAGGTCGCGGCGCAGGTCCTCGAAGCGGGTGATGCCGAGGAACAGGTCGCGCAGGATCAGCGGGGTCCAGCGCTCCCCCACGATGCCTACCGTGCGGGCGATCGAGCACGTGATGTCGGCGATTTCCACTTTGGGCATGTCACCCATCCTAGTCCATTGCTTTTTGCAAGCCAGCTGGATACGGTCGGTTCGTCCGGAAGATCCGTCCGAAGGGAAGGGACGCGAACATGACCGACGCACTCGCAGGCGAGCAGGACACCGATACCGTCGCCCGATTCCGGCGCGCCACCGTCGGCAACGACATCCCCGCACTGCTCGACACCTTGACCGAGGAC
Source organism: Nocardia sp. NPDC060259 (assembly GCF_042728775.1). NCBI lineage: Bacteria > Bacillati > Actinomycetota > Actinomycetes > Mycobacteriales > Nocardiaceae > Nocardia > Nocardia sp. NPDC060259. Next base: position 9,342 of record NZ_JBHXAY010000085.1, on the reverse strand, counting down.
GCCGAACTCGTCTCGCCGGTCTCGGGACGGCTCGTGTTCCGCGGCCAGGCCGACCTCGCCCCGCTGTTGACCCTCGTCTACCGCGCGATCAGCGACCTGCGGTGGACCGACACCGTCGGATCGGGCGACACCCGAATCCTGTTGGGCGAGGCCAGACTCGGCCCGTTCCGGATGACCGAGGCGATGGTGCTCGACCTCGCCCCCGACGGCCGGATCCGGCGCCTGCGCCCGCACCTGCGGCCGTGGCTCGCGATCACCGCGGTCGCACTGTGGCTGGGCCCCACCATGCTCCGGTACCCGGCGATCGTGCGCCGGGCCGCCGGATTCCAGGGACACCGCCCTACTCGACCAGCCCGTCGGGGGTGAGCTCGAGGGTGCGCGTCACCCCGATGTCGTCGAGGAACCGCGCGTCGTGGCTCACCACGATCAGCGCGCCCTCGAAGCCGGCCAGCGCCTGAGTCAGGTGCGCCAGACTGGGCAGGTCGAGATTGTTGGTCGGCTCGTCGAGCATCAGCAGTTTCGGCGCGGGTTCGGCCAGCAACAGCGTCGCCAGCGCGGCCCGCAATCGCTCCCCGCCGGACAGCGCCGAGGCCGCGATATCGGCATCGCCGCCGCGAAACAGGAAGCGCGCCAACTGACCCCGGATCTGCTCGGCGGTGGCATGCGGAGCGGCCGCTGCCACGTTCTCGAACACGCTGCGCTGCTCGTCGAACACGTCGAGCCGCTGCGGCAGCAGCCGCCACGCCACCTTCGGCCGCTCCGCCACGATCCGGCGCAGCAACGTCGTCTTACCCGCACCGTTGCGGCCGGTGAGCGCGATCCGCTCCGGGCCACTCACCCGCAGATCCACCACCGGGCCGTTGGCCAGCCGCGCCTGCTCGAGCGTGACGACGTCCTGCCCCGGATACAGCCGGGTGCCGGGCAGCTCGATCCTGATCTCACGATCCGCGCGCACCGATTCCGCGGCGTGGTCGAGGGTTTCGCGCGCGGTGTCGAGCTTCTCGATGTGGGAGGTGCGCAGTTTGCCCGCCGACACCTCGGCGGCGTTGCGGCGCAGCCCCGCCACGATCTTCGGCACGCGCTTGTTGTCCTGCATCTTCTGCGCGAACCGCTGCCTGCGATCCAGTTTCGTCCGCGCGTCGACCAGCTCGCGCGCCTGCTTGCGCACATCGCTGCGCGCATCACGCACCGCTGCCAGCGCCGCCTCCTGCTCCTGGTCGATGATCCGTTCGTAGTCGCCGAAATTGCCGCCGAACGAACGGATCTCGCCTGCCCGCAGCTCGGCGATGCCGTCCATCCGGTCCAGGAGCTCCCGGTCGTGGCTGACCACGACGACGGTGCCGGCGAACTGCCGGATCACCTCGTAGAGCCGGGCGCGTGCGACCGCGTCCAGATTGTTGGTCGGCTCGTCGAGCAGCAGCACATCGGGTTCGCGCAGGAGTTCCGCGACGAGCCCCAGCAGCACGGTTTCGCCACCGGAGAGGGTGTCGAGGGTGCGGTCCAGGTCGGCGACGGAACCGGCGACGTAGTCGAGCCCGAGCTTGCCGAGCAGGGCGATCGCCTCGTCCTCGATCTGCCACTGCACGCCGACGGTGTCGAAGTCCTCGGGCTCGCCGATGCCGCCTTCGATGCGGTGCAGCGCGGCCCGCACCTCGGCGATGCCGAGCACCGTCTCGACCCGCTGACCGGTCTGCATGCCCAGGTCCTGGCGCAGATAGCCGATCCGTCCCGGCGCCGTGATCGATCCGCGCAGCGGGCGCAACCCGCCGGTGATCAGCCGCATCAGGGTGGATTTGCCAGCACCGTTGCTGCCGACGAGGCCGATCTGGCCCGGACCGACGACGGCGTCGAGGCCGTCGAACACGACGGTGCCGTCCGGCCAGTGGAAGGTGAGATCGGAAAAGGAAAGAGAGGTCATGCGGATCCCCTTGAGGTGCGACGGAAACACGGTGCGCAGAATGCGGACCGTCCGGGAGCGCTACCTCAAGAAATCAACGCGTGACTCCGATCGCCGGGAACAAGACCATTCATTGATAACACCTGGGCGCACCGTCGCGCCACCCCTATTTCGCCCACCGTGAGCCCGCTCACCCGAAGGACGGGAGTGCGGTGCGGCTCACTTATCGTGGAGGACGATCGCGAACAAGGGGGAGGACATGAGCGCTGACGTCGTCATCGTCGGCGCGGGCTACGCCGGGATCAGCGCCGCGAAACGACTGGCCGCTGCCGACGGTGTCCGTGTCACGATGGTGAACCCGAGCCCCTACTTCGTGGAGCGCATCCGGCTGCACCAATACCTGGCGGGCAATCATCCGGCGCGACGGCCACTGCGCGCCGTCCTGCCTGCCTGCGTGCACCTGAGCATCGACACGGTGACGGCGATCGACGAGCGAAATCATTTGGTACACACGGGTTCCGGGCACGAACTGTCCTACGGCCACCTCGTCTACACCCCGGGCAGCCATTCCGACGCCCACGATATCCGCGGCGCAGCCGGACACGCGGTCTCCCTCGGCACCTGGAGCGAAGCCGAGCGCGCCCGGCACCGTTTGCGCGCGCTGCCACCGGGGGCGGTGGTCACCGTGGTCGGCGGCGGCCTCACCGGGATCGAAGCCGCGGCCGAGCTGGCCGAGAGTGGTTCGGCGCGGGTACATCTGGTGACCGGCGAGCTGGGCAACAGCCTGTCCGCCGCCGCGCGGGCACTGCTGCGGATCGCACTGGCGGAACTGGGCGTCACCGTCGTCGAACAGGTCGCCGTCGCCGAGATCGGTGACCGCAAGATCGCCCTGACCGATGGCACGGTGCTTGCCACCGATCTCGCCGTCACCACCACCGCCTTCGCCCCGTCGGATCTGGCGCGCGGCAGCGGCATGGAGGTCGACGGTTCCGGCGCACTGCTCGTCGACGAAACCTTGGTCAGCACAACGTCTTCGGCGATCGTCGGCGCGGGCGACGGTGTCGCCCTCGGCACCGACCCGCTGCGCATGAGCTGTCAGGCCGCGATCCCGTCCGGTATCCACGCCGCCGAGACGGTCCTGCGGCTGCGCGCCGGGCTGGCACCGAAACCGTTGCGCCGCAGGTATATCGGTCAGGCGGTGAGCCTGGGGCGCAAGAACGCACTCGTCCAGTTCACCGACTTCACCGACCGGCCGCTGCCCCAGCTGGTCCTCACCCACGGCGGTGCCGCCCTGCTGAAGGAACAGATCTGCCGGGCGACCGTGCGCGGCGGGCAGCTCGGACCGGTTCGCTACCGATGGTCTTGAGGACCGGTCCTGTCGGAGTGGAAGGCTAACGTGGGCTCCGGGCGATTCCCGCCGTCGAAGGCCACACCAGCGAAACCGGAGGACTGTGATGTCGGAGCCGAATCGAGTACGCGCCGCCGAGCGGGGTGACGTGCGGCCAGCCGCGGACGCGCTCGGCGCGGCATTCCGGCACGACCCGGTGATGAGCTGGATCCTGCCGGACGAGCGCAGGCGAGCCGCCGGACTCCCCCGGTTCTTCGGGGCGGTGGCACGGCACGTCTTCTTCCCGCTCGACGCGTCCGATCTGGCGCTCCACGCGGACGGGACCGTCGCCGGGGTGGCGATGTGGACCCCGCCGAACCGCTGGCAGAGCAACCTCACCACCGACCTGCGCATCATGCCCGGGCTGATCCGCGCGTTCGGGCGCCGCGTTCAGGCCGGAAAAACCGTTGGCGACCTGATCAAACACCACCATCCGAAGGAACCGCACTGGTACCTGGCGATGCTCGGCACCACCCCGGAGGCTCGCGGCGCCGGGTTCGGCAGCGCCCTGCTGCGCTCGCGGCTCGCCCGCATCGACGCCGAGGGCGCCGCCGCCTACCTCGAATCCAGCAACCCCGACAACGTCCCGTTGTACGAACGCTTCGGCTTCACCGTCACCGGCGAGCTCCGCATTCCCGACGGCCCGCCGCTGTGGCCGATGTGGCGCGCACCCCGCTGACGGCCTAGAGCTTGACGATCGACGTCAGCGGGTAGTCGCCCTGGTGCTCGCGGCCCTTCAGGAACTCCAGTTCCAGCACGACAGCGGCCGCGACCACCTCGGCGCCGACCTCCTTGAACAGCGCGGCCGCGGCGGCGAGGGTGCCGCCGGTGGCGAGCACGTCGTCGAGCAGCAGGATGCGCTTGCCTTCGAGCTCGACCCCGTCGGCCGGGATCTCCAGTGCGGCGGAACCGTATTCGAGCTGGTACTCGCGCGACACCACCGGCGGCGGCAGCTTGCCGCCCTTGCGGATGGCCAGCACGCCGGTGCCCAGCGTCGCGGCGACGCCGGCACCGAGCAGGAAGCCACGCGCGTCGACACCCGCGACGAGATCGGCGTCGGGGGCCACGGCGGCGAAGCAGTCGATGACCGCCCGGAAGCCCTCGGCGTCGGCGAACACCGGGGTCAGATCGGCGAAACGCACACCCGGCGTGGGAAAGTCGTCGTGCCAGCGGGTCAGCCGCGACACCGCGTCGGCGGCCCTGCTGGTCCGCTCACTGACCTGGTCGTCGGATTCGACCACCGCGTGCTTGCTCATCGACACCTCTCCGTCACGGTCACGCCCCGCGTGACTGCCACCACTACTCATCGCTGCAACACCCAGCGATCCATGTTCCAGCCGGTACCAGCTTGGGTCGGCCCGGCGATCCCGTTCTGCATGCCGTTGCCGAAGGCGATGGTGCGCGGCGTCGCGAACAACGGAATGCTCGGTAGCTGCGCCCACAGCAGGTTCTCGGCCTCGGTCAGCAGGTTCAGCGTGAAGGTCGAGTTGGACTCTCCCGCAAGCTGATCGGTGATCGCATCGTAGCGACCGTTAGCAAAGCCACCGACGTTGAGGCCGCTACCGGTCCGCAACGCCGCGAACGCTGCGACGCCGGTGGTCGATCCAGCGGGCCCGGGAACTGCGGCGGTGCCGCCGAGCACCGCGTCGACCGCACCCTCGGACAGGCGGACAGGAGTGAAATCCGGTGCGCCCGCGTCGACCACGCTGATGCCGGCGCCACGGCAGGAATCGGCGATCATCGCCACCGTCTTGGCCCGGCGCGCGTCCGGCGCCAGGTAACCGATCCGGACGGTCGGCTGCGCGGCGCGCGCCGAGGCCAGGGTCGCGGTGGCGGCCGGGATGTCGGCGCCCTTGTACCGGTCGGCGGCACCGATCACCGCGGGGTAGTACAGCGAATCCTGCTGCACCACATGGGCGTTCAACGGCCCGGCGCCGAGCCCGCTCGGCGGGACCTCCCCCGCCTTGCCCAGCGTGTCGAACAGCGCCTGCCGTGGCACACACTGAGCGAACGCGCGGCGCACCTCCGGCGCACCGAAGACGCCGTCGGTGGCGAGCACGAGCTGTTCGGCGCTGCGGCTCGCGACCGTCTGCTCCGCGAAACCGTCGAGCGTCAGGTCCGACACCGACCCGGCGCCCAGGTCAACGACGCCGAGGGCGTTCTCCTTCGCCTTGGCGGCGTAGTCGGTGCCCTTGGGCCACACCACGATCCGGCTGGTCTCGGGCGCGCTCCCCCACCACTTCTCGTTGGCGACGAGCACCAAACCGTCCTTCGCGCTGAAGGATTCGATCCGGTACGGCCCCGAGGACGGGAACTTGGTGAGGTCGAGCCCACCCGGCTTCATCGCCCAGCCGGAGTTCCAGAAATCGGCGATCCGGCCGAGCACGGCGCCGTCGCCGGTCTGCAGCGCGTTCACCACGTTCGGCGCACCCACCGCCTGCGCCACCACGTGCGCTGGCATGAGCTCGGCCGCGGTGAACAGGGTCCGCCAGGGCAGGTAGTGCCTGCCGGGCCGGAACACCACGGTGGCGTCCTTGGAACCCGGCTGGCAGTCGACCCGCTCGATGTCGGCGTAGCCCACGGTGCTCGCCGCGTCGAACAGCGGGACCGGGCCGCGGTCGCCAGGGCGGGTGAACCGGCCAGAGCGGGCCGACCAGGCCAGCACCAGATCGTCGCAGGAGGTCTGCACCCCGTCGGAGTACACCCCGTCCGGGTTGAGCCGGTACTGCACGGTCTGCGTCTCGCCCGGCACCTCCTTCGCGGTGCCCGCGTCGGTGTCGGCGACCTGCTGGCCGTCGGGTCCGGTGTAGAAGAACCCGGTCAGCACCCGTCCGAACACCGCGGCGGCGCCGCTGCTCGCCCCGAGCGTGCTGCCGCCGTTGTAGCTGGCGACCGCCGCGTCGACGGCGTACCCGATGGAGGGCACCTGGTTCTTGCTCGAGCATCCGGCCACCAGGCCGGTGGAGACGGCCGCCGTGGCCAGCACGGTGATCAGTCGAATCGTGCCGCGTCGCATGATGAGACCCCCTGCTGTCGCCGTCAGTTCCTTCGCTTGTGCCGCTTCCCGCTCGGTCGCGCACCGGGCCGCGGCGCCGACGCGTCGGCCGGTCGCGGGCCACGGGTGGCGCCCGCGGCCACCGGAACCCGGGGGCTCACGCCGCCACCGGCCCGCTTGGCGAGCACCTTCTTGGTGTGCGCGGCCACCGGACCCCAGCGTTCCTTGATCGACACCAGCACCGGGACGGCGAGGAAGATCGAGGAGTAGGCGCCGACGATCATGCCGACCAGCTGCACCAGCGCGAGGTCCTTCAGCGTGCCGACGCCGAGCAGCCACACCGCGATCACCAGCATGCCGATGATCGGCAGGATGCCGATGACGGTGGTGCTGATCGAGCGCATCAGGGTCTGGTTGGCGGCGAGGTTGGCCTGTTCGGCATAGGTGCGCTTGTTCAGGTGCAGCACGCCGCGGGTGTTCTCCTCGACCTTGTCGAAGACGACGACATTGTCGTAGAGCACGTAACCCAGAATCGTGAGCAGACCGATCACCGCGGCCGGGGTCACCTCGAACCCGACCAGCGAATAGATGCCCGCCGTGACGACAAGGTTGAAGAACAGCGACACGATCGCCGCGATCGACATGTCCCGCTCGAAGCGGATCGCGATGTAGATCATCGTGAGCGCGACGAACACCGCCAGCGCGATCAAGGCCTTCTGGGTGATCTGCCCGCCCCAGGTCTCGCTGATCTCGGCGATGCTGATGGCGTTGCGGCTGACCTCACCGTTGGAGTCCTTCGGCTGGAACGCCTCGAACAGCGCGGTCTGGATCTGCTCGGTCTGGGTCGCGTCGAGGGTTTCCGAGCGCACCTGGATGGTGGCTGCCTCGCCGGAGCCGACCTTCTGCACCGTCACCGGTCCGTGGCCGAGCGTCTGGGCGTAGACGTCCTCCACCTGCTGGGTGCTGACGTTGTCGGCCGCGGGGATCTGGATGCGCGAGCCGCCCTCGAAGTCGATGCCGAGGGTGAAGCCGCGCACCGCGATGCTGAGCAGCGAGATCAGCAGCAGCGCCGCGGACAGCGCGTAGAAGAACTTGCGCCGGTTGACGATCCGGAATCCGCCGGTGCCGGTGTAGAGACGTTCGAAGAACCCGTGCTTGGGACCCTGCGACGGCTCGGCCTTGTCCAGGTACACCGTTTCCTCGGTGGGATGGGTGTTGCTCATCGTGACATCTCCTTCGGCCGAGCCTGGCCTGCACCGCGTTCCCTGGCGATCTGCTGCACCGAGCCAAGACCGTTCACCGACGGCTTCGCCCAGAACGGCGAGCGCGCGGCGAGCATCATCAGCGGTGCGGTGACCAGGTAGAGCACGATCACGTCGAGGACGGTGGTGATACCGAGGGTGAAGGCGAAGCCCTTCACCTGACCGGCGGCGAGCAGGTACAGCACGACCGAGGCGATCAGGCTGACGGTCTTTCCGGACAGGTTGGTGCGCTGTGCCCTGGCCCAGCCGCGCGGCACCGCCGAGCGGAAGCTGCGGCCCTCGCGCATCTCGTCCTTGATGCGTTCGAAGAACACGACGAACGAGTCGGCGGTGAGGCCGATACCGATGATCAGACCGGCGATACCGGCCAGATCGAGGGTGAAGCCGATCCAGCGCCCGAGCAGCACGATGATGCCGTAGACGGCGGCACCGGCGGCGAGCAGCGAGAACCCGGCCAGCAGGCCGAGCATGCGGTACACCAGCAGGCAGTACAGCAGCACCGCGATCAGGCCGACCGCGCCGGCCAGCAGACCCGCCTTCAGCGAGGACAGGCCGAGGGTGGCCGAGACCGTCTCGGCTTCCGAGGTCTGGAACGACAGCGGCAGCGAGCCGTACTTCAGGGTGTTGGCCAGCTCGGCCGCGCTGTCGGCGGTGAAGCTGCCCGAGATCGAGGTGCGCCCACCCAGCTGCGGACCCTGCTGCACCTGCGGGGCGCTGACCACCTTCGAGTCGAGCACGAAGGCGACCCGCTTGTAGACGTATTCACCGGTCAGATCGGACCAGGCGTCGGCACCGGCGGACTTGAACTCCAGGTTCACCTCGTGCCGGGCCTGCTGAGCGTTCAGGCCCGAGGTCGCGTCGGCGATCTCCTGGCCGTCGATGCGGCTCGGGCCGAGCAGGAACACCTCGGTGCCGTCCTGCGAGCAGGTGACCAGCGGCAGCGCCGGGTCGTCGTTGCCTGCCAGCGGGTCGGGCTTGGTGCAGTCCATGGCCGCTACGGCGACCTGCTGCACGGCCTGATCGGTGCTCTGCCGCAGCGCCTTGGCGTCGGCGATCTCCTTGGCCTGCTGCTGCTGGACGCTGCCACCACCGGGGGCCGGGGTCGGCGTCGGCGGCGCCTGCGCCGGGAACACCCGCGACTGCGGTGCCGGGGTGGTCGGCTCGCCTGCGGCGGGGGCGGTGGTCTCAGCGGGCGCCGGACTGTCGGTCGCCGGGGTCTGCGGCGCGCCGGGCTGGGTCGGTGGCACCTGGGCGCCACCGGCCTGCGGCTGGGTGGCCGCCAGCACGGGACGGATGTAGAGCTTGGCGGTGGTGGCCAGCGCGCGGGCCTGCTGGCTTTCCTCGCCGGGCACCGTGATGACGATGTTGTCGCCGTCGATGACCACTTCGGAGCCGGAGACGCCGAGACCGTTGACCCGGTTCTCGATGATCTCCTGGGCCTTCTTCAGGCTGTCCTGGCTCGGCCTGCTGCCGTCGGGGGTGCGCGCGGTCAGGGTGACGCGAGTGCCGCCCTGCAGGTCGATACCGAGCTTGGGCGTGGGGGAATGATCACCGGTGAAGAACACCAGCGCGTAGATCACGGCCAGCAGCGCGGCGTAGACGCCGAGCAGCCGGAACGGATGCGCCGATCCCTGGGAAGGTGGCACAGCAGGTCATCTCCTAGGCGGAAGTCGAGGTCGGAACGGTGGGCACGGCAGTGCCCGCGCCGGTGCGCGACGCGGGGCGCGCGCACCCGCGATGACGGGAGTGATCAGTGCTTGGTCTGTCTCTTATACACAACAGACGCGGCCGACGATAGTAG
>NZ_JBHXAY010000084.1:0-33030 GCF_042728775.1 Nocardia sp. NPDC060259 | reverse complement strand
CATCCCTGCCCGGCCACCGGCGTTCGTTTCGAGAAGTATCAGAGCCCGACGAGGCTACCCAGCGTGGTCCACCCGAGCACCGAGTCGACAGCCAGACCACAGAACACCACCGCCAGGTAGTTGTTCGACTGCAGGAACAACCGCAGCGGCTTCACCGACTCACCACGCCGCACCCCGGCGTAGAGCTGATGCGCCATCAGCAGGAACCACGCACCGGCCACCAGCGCGACGGCCGCGTAGATGACACCGGTCGCGGGGACCAGAGCCAGCGTGGCCAGCACGGTCAACCAGGTGTAGATGACAATCTGCTTGGTGACGACCTGCTCGGTCGCGACCACCGGCAGCATCGGCACCCCCGCCGCCCGGTAGTCCTCCTTGTAGCGCATGGCCAGCGCCCAGGTATGCGGCGGCGTCCAGAAGAAGATGACGGCGAACAGCACGATCGCGGGCCAGCCGATGTTCCCGGTGACCGCGGACCAGCCGACGAGGGCGGGCATGCAGCCCGCGGCGCCGCCCCACACCACGTTCTGCGAGGTCCGGCGCTTGAGGCCCTTGGTGTAGACGAAGACGTAGAACAGGATCGTCGCGACCACCAGCACGCCGCTGAGCAGGTTGGCCTGCCACCACAGCCACGCGAACGAGATCGCGCCCAGTGCCACACCGAAGACGAGCGCGTGCCTGGTCGGCACCGCGTCGCGGGCCAGCGGGCGCCGCGCGGTCCGCTTCATCACCTTGTCGATGTCGGCGTCGGCGACACAGTTGAGGGTGTTGGCGCTGGCCGCGCCCATCCAGCCACCGAACAGGGTGACCAGGATCAGCCGGATGTCGACGGTGCCGCGGTCGGCCAGCAACATCGTCGGGATGGTGGCGACGAGCAACAGCTCGATGACACGCGGCTTGGTGAGCGCGATGTAGGCGAGTGGCTTGCGCACTATCTTGGAGACGAGACCGTCCCCGGTGAGGCGATCGGCCAGTGCCGTCGAGGAATTGTGCGCACCGCTACTACCCGGCTGGGGATCGATCCGCACTGTTTCTCCTCGCACGCTGTGCTTCGCATCCGGCATTGGAACGAGCAGCGCGCGGCTGCGGCGCGGCCACTACTACAGACGATGGTAGACCCACGCCGGTGCCGCTCCACGCCAGGGCCCTGCCACCGTGGGCACGGTCACTGCCGCTCCCGCGGCCGTCACGAGGCCCCACCCCACGGTGAACCGGCATCGACATGCAGGTGAACGGCACCGCGGATGCGCCACCGCCCTGCCCGCCGATGGATGCCGCCCACACCGGAGACGACGCCCAGGTCCGCACTACACTCACAACCAGGGTTCGCGCCGGTCCCACCGAGCATCACCACTAGGGTATGGATGTACATCGGTACGCACCCCCGGCCGCGTGCGATCCGTTCGAGACACATCGCAGCTGCCATGTATCGCCGTCGACGAAACCTCAGGTCAGGAGAACCACGGTCGTGTCAGTCACAGACGACATTCGCGCCCTCACTCAGCGGAACTACCCCAGCGACTGGACGGACCTCGACACCAAGGCCGTCGATACCGCCCGCGTCCTCGCCGCCGATGCCGTGCAGCAGGCGGGCAACGGACACCCCGGCACCGCGATGAGCCTCGCGCCGGTCGCCTACACCCTCTTCCAGCGCACGATGCGCCATGACCCCGCGGAACCGCGCTGGGTCGGTCGCGACCGGTTCGTGCTGTCCTGTGGGCATTCCAGCCTCACCCTCTACATCCAGCTCTACCTGGCCGGTTTCGGCCTGGAGCTGACCGACCTCGAGCACCTGCGCCAGTGGGGTTCGCTGACCCCGGGCCACCCCGAGTTCCGGCACACCGACGGCGTCGAGATCACCACCGGCCCGCTGGGCCAGGGCCTGGCCTCCGCGGTCGGCATGGCGATGGCCGCCCGTCGTGAGCGTGGCCTGTTCGATCCGGAAGCGGCGCCGGGCACCAGCCCGTTCGACCACTTCATCTACACCATCGCCTCCGACGGCGACCTGCAGGAGGGCGTCACCGCCGAGGCCTCCTCGATCGCGGGCACCCAGCAGCTGGGCAACCTCGTGGTGATCTACGACGACAACGAGATCTCCATCGAGGACGACACCGACATCGCCTTCACCGAGGACGTCGCCAAGCGCTACGAGGCCTACGGCTGGCACGTGCAGATCGTCGAGGGCGGCGAGGACGTCGTGGCGATCGAGGCGGCCATCGAGGCGGCCAAGGCCGAGACCGACAAGCCGTCGATCATCATCCTGCGCACCATCATCGGCTTCCCCGCGCCGAACAAGATGAACACCGGTGGCGTGCACGGCGCCGCACTGGGCGCCGACGAGGTCGCCGCGGTGAAGAAGGCGCTCGGCTTCGATCCCGAGAAGTCCTTCGACGTCGACCCGGCCGTCATCGAGCACACCCGCAACGCGCTGGCCCGCGGTACCGAGGCCAAGGCGAAGTGGCAGCTGGACTTCGACAAATGGGCCGAGACGAACCCGTCCAACAAGGCCCTGTTCGACCGCCTGCAGACCCGCTCGCTGCCCAAGGGCTGGGTCGAGGCGCTGCCGAGCTTCGAGACCGACCCGAAGGGCATGGCCACCCGCAAGGCCTCCGGCAAGTTCCTGGCCTCCGTCGCCGACGAGCTGCCCGAGCTGTGGGGCGGTTCGGCCGACCTGGCCGAGTCCAACAACACCACCATGCCCAACCAGCCGAGCTTCGGCCCCGAGTCGATCTCGACCGGCATGTGGAAGGCGCAGCCCTACGGCCGCACCCTGCACTTCGGTATCCGTGAGCACGCGATGGGCTCGATCCTCAACGGCATCGCGCTGCACGGCCCGACCCGCCCGTACGGCGGCACCTTCCTGGTGTTCTCCGACTACATGCGCCCGGCCGTTCGCCTGGCCGCGCTGATGCGGGTGCCCGCCATCTACGTCTGGACCCACGACTCCATCGGACTCGGCGAGGACGGCCCGACCCACCAGCCGGTCGAGCACCTGGCCGCGCTGCGCGCGATCCCGGGCCTCAATGTCGTGCGTCCCGGCGACGCCAACGAGACCGTGCACGCCTGGCGCACCATTCTCGAGCGCGACTCCGACGAGCACATCTCGCACTTCCACACCTTCGACGCACCGCACCAGGACGGCCCGTCCGCGCTGGCGCTGACCCGCCAGGACATCCCGACCCTGGAGGGCACCAGCTACGAGGGTGTCAAGAAGGGTGGCTACGTGCTGGCCGAGGCCTCGACCGGTACCCCGCAGGTCATCCTGATCGGCACCGGTTCCGAGCTCCAGCTCGCGGTCGCCGCGCGCACTACCCTGGAGGAGCAGGGCATCCCGACCCGCGTGGTCTCGATGCCGTGTGTGGAATGGTTCGACGCGCAGGACCAGGGCTACCGCGACGAGGTGCTGCCTCCCTCGGTGCGTGCCCGGGTGGCCGTCGAGGCCGGTATCGCGATGCCGTGGCACCGGTTCGTCGGTGACGCGGGCGAGGTCGTCGGCATCGATCACTTCGGTGCCTCGGCCGACTTCAAGACTCTGTTCCGCGAATTCGGTATCACCGCCGATGCCGTCGTCGCCGCCGCACTGCGTTCGACCGACAAGGTGAAGGGGTAAAACCAATGGCACAGAACGAGAATCTCGCCGCGCTCTCGGCCGCGGGGGTCTCGGTGTGGCTCGACGATCTGTCCCGTGATCGGATCCAGTCCGGCAATCTCGCCGACCTGGTCGCGACCCGCAGCGTCGTCGGTGTCACCACGAACCCGAGCATCTTCCAGGCCGCCCTGAGCAAGGGGCACGACTACGACGGTCAGCTGAAAGAGCTTGCCGCCCAGGGCGCCGACGCCGACGCCGCGATCCGCACCATGACCACCGACGACGTGCGCGCCGCCTGCGACGTGCTCGCCCCGGTGTTCGAGGCAACGAACGGCGTCGACGGCCGCGTGTCGATCGAGGTCGACCCGCGCTTCGCCTTCGACGCCGACAAGACCGTCGCCCAGGCGATCGAGCTGTGGAAGATCGTCGACCGCAAGAACCTGTTCATCAAGATCCCGGCCACCGAGGCGGGCCTGCCCGCCATCACCGCGGTGATCGGCGAGGGCATCAGCGTCAACGTGACGCTGATCTTCTCGGTGCCGCGCTACCGCGCGGTGATGGGCGCCTACCTCGACGGTCTGCGCAACGCGAAGATCGGCGGCCACGATCTGGCCAAGATCCATTCCGTCGCTTCGTTCTTCGTCTCCCGCGTCGACACCGAGATCGACAAGCGCCTGGACACGATCGGTACGCCGGAGGCGCTCGCGCTGCGCGGCAAGGCCGGTGTCGCCAACGCCCGGCTGGCCTACGCCGAGTACCAGGACGTGTTCGACGGTGGGGCGCACACCTCCACCTACAACCACCTGGCCGCGCAGGGTGGCAACCGCCAGCGTCCGCTGTGGGCGTCGACCGGGGTGAAGAACCCGGACTACTCCGACACCCTGTACGTCACCGAGCTGGTCGGCCCGAACACGGTGAACACCCTGCCGGAGAAGACATTGCAGGCCTTCGCCGATCACGGCGAGGTCCTCGGCGACACGCTCAGCGGCCGGGCCACCGAGGCCGCGCAGGTCTTCGCCGACCTGGCGGCGGTCGGCATCGACCTCGACGATGTGTTCGCGCTGCTCGAGCGCGAGGGCGTCGACAAGTTCGAGTCGGCGTGGAACGAACTGCTCGAAGCCACCACCGGCGAACTGCGCACCGCGGCGGCGGGGGGCAACTGACCCGATGGCCGGCACAGCATCGACGGATCGGGCGGCGGGGCTGTGGCGCAACCCGCTGCGCGACGAACGAGACAAACGGGTTCCCTTCATCGCGGGGCCCTGCTGCATGGTGATCTTCGGTGTCACCGGAGATCTGTCCCGCAAGAAGCTGATGCCGGCCATCTACGACCTGGCGAACCAGGGGCTGTTGCCCCCTGGTTTCGCCCTGGTCGGGTTCGCCCGGCGTAACTACGCCGACGAAGACTTCGCCGCCGTCGTCCTGGACGCGGTGAAACAACACGCGCGCACACCCTTCCGCCAGGAGGTCTGGGATCACCTGGCGGAGGGGCTGCGCTTCGTCCAGGGCAGTTTCGACGACGACGCGGCCTTCGCGACGCTCGCCGACACCCTGCGGACCCTGGACGCGACCCGCGGCACCGGCGGCAATTACGCCTTCTACCTGTCGATTCCGCCGAACATGTTCCCGGTGGTGCTCGACCAGCTCTCCGAGCACAAGCTGGCCCAGCCGGTCGGCACCGGCGCCGACGGCTACCTGCCGTGGCGGCGGGTGGTGATCGAGAAGCCCTTCGGGCACGACCTGGCCAGTGCCAAGGAACTCAACGCCCTGGTCAACCGGGTCTTCCCGGAGGAGCAGGTCTTCCGCATCGATCACTACCTCGGCAAGGAGACGGTGCAGAACATCCTGGCGCTGCGCTTCGCCAACGAGTTGTTCGAGCCGCTCTGGAACGCCAACTACGTCGACAGCGTGCAGATCACCATGGCCGAGGACATCGGCCTCGGCGGGCGTGCGGGGTATTACGACGGGATCGGCGCCGCGCGTGACGTCATCCAGAACCATCTGCTGCAACTGCTGGCGCTGACCGCGATGGAGGAGCCCACCTCCTTCGAGCCGGAGCAGCTCACCACCGAGAAGATCAAGGCGCTCTCGGCGACCAAACTCGTCGCGCCGCTGGACGAGACGACCGCGCGTGGCCAGTACACCGAGGGCTGGCAGGGCAGCGAGCAGGTGGTCGGCCTGCACGAGGAGGACGGTTTCGACCCGCAGTCGCGGACCGAGACCTACGCCGCGATCACCCTGCACGTGGAGAACCGCCGCTGGGCCGGTGTCCCGTTCTACCTGCGCACCGGAAAACGCCTCGGCCGCAGGGTGACCGAGATCGCGGTGATCTTCAAGCGCGCGCCGCACCTGCCGTTCGACCAGACCATGACCGAGGAACTCGGGCAGAACGCGCTGGTCATCCGGGTGCAGCCGGACGAGGGCATCACCCTGCGCTTCGGCTCCAAGGTGCCGGGCTCCGGCATGGAAGTGCGCGATGTGAACATGGACTTCAGCTACGGCGAGGCGTTCACCGAGTCCTCCCCCGAGGCCTACGAGCGGCTCATCCTGGACGTGCTGCTCGGCGTGCCCTCGCTGTTCCCGGTCAACGCGGAGGTCGAATTGTCCTGGCGCATCCTCGATCCCGTGCTCGAGCACTGGGCGGCCGAGGGCAAGCCCGAACCCTACGAGGCGGGCACCTGGGGCCCGGCCTCGGCCGATGAGATGCTCGCGCGCAGCGGGCGGGAATGGCGGCGCCCGTGATCGTCGACATGCCCGACACCACCACCGTCGAGGTCGGCAAGCGGATGGTGCAGTTGCGCGAGACCAACGGCGTCATCACCCAGGGCCGGGTGCTCACCCTGGTGGTCTGCACCCTGGATTCCTCCGAGGCCGAGGACGCGATCGACGCCGCCAACGACGCCAGCCGCGAACACCCGTGCCGGGTGATCGTGCTGGCCCGCGGCGACCGCGACGCCGATACCCGCCTCGACGCCCAGATCCGCGTCGGCGGCGACGCCGGTGCGGCCGAGGTGATCGTGCTGCGGTTGCAGGGTCCGCTGGTGAACCACGAGAGCAGCGTCGTCACGCCGTTCCTGCTGCCCGACACCCCCGTGGTGGCGTGGTGGCCGCGTGGCGCGCCGGAGTTCCCTTCGCTGGACTCGGTGGGCAAGCTGGCCAAGCGCCGGATCACCGACGCCACCTTCGCGCCCGATCCGCAGGCCGCCATCAAGAAGCGCCGCTACTCCTACGCGGTGGGCGACACCGATCTGGCGTGGAGCCGCATCACCTACTGGCGTGCGCTGCTGGCCGCCGCGCTGGACGAGCCGCCGTTCGAGCCGGTCACCTCGGTGACCGTGTCCGGCCTGGCCGGCGAGCCCGCGCTGGACACCCTCGCGGGCTGGCTCGCTTCGCGTCTGAGCTGTCCCGTCATCCGCAGGACGGGTGAGCTGCGGGTGGAGCTGCACCGCGGCGCGGATTCGATCGCCATCAGCCGCCCGCAACTAGGAAGAACAGCAACGCTGACCCGCACCGGTGAACCCGATCAGCGCATCGCGCTGGCGCGCCGGGAAACTCGCGACTGCCTCGCCGAGGAACTGCGCCGGCTCGATGCCGACGAGATCTACGCCGAGGCGCTCGCCGGAATCGAGAAGGTGACCTATGAGTGACCACACCGACGTGCACGACGAGCTCGGTGCCGAATTCCCGGCCGATACCGTCGAGGTCCACGACGACGCCGACGGTCTGGCCGATGCCGCCGCCGAACGATTCGTCGACGTGATCGTCGCTGCCCAGGCCGAACGCGGCACCGCCTCGGTGTCGCTGACCGGCGGCAGCGACGGCATCCGGCTGCTCGAGCGGGTCCGGCAGAACCCGGGCGCCATCGACTGGTCCAAGCTCTACGTCTACTGGGGCGACGAGCGTTTCGTCCCCGCGGACGACCCGGATCGCAACGAACTCCAGGCCAGGAAGGCGCTGCTCGACTTCGTCCCGCTCGACCCGGCCCACGTCTTCCCGATCGCGGCCTCGGACGGCACCTACGGCTCGCCGGAGGCGGCGGCCGCCGCCTATGCCCAGGCGATCCACACCGAGCTCGACGAGCGCGGCGACATCGACCTGACCGTTCTCGGCATGGGCCCCGAAGGCCACATCGACTCCCTGTTCCCGCACTCCCCCGCCATCCGGGAACAGCACGATTACGTTGTCGCCGTGCATGATTGCCCGAAGCCGCCGCCGACCCGGGTCAGCCTGACCCTCCCGGCGATCCACCGCTCCCGCCACGTGATGCTCGTTGTCAGCGGCACCGCCAAGGCGGCCGCCGTGGCCGCCGCGGTCAACGGCGCGTCGCCCGACGACGTTCCGTCGGCGGGCGCCGTCGGCATCGAGTCGACCACCTGGGTCGTCGACGAGGCGGCCGCCGCCGACCTGCTGCTCGACGAGGAATAGCCGTCCGGCGAAGGGCCGGGCCCAGGCGGGTCCGGCCCTTTCGCATGCCGGGCCCCTCGCAGCGGCCTCCCCGGCCCATCGATATCGTCGAGGGTGTTCTACCGGCCGAAAGGGTGACCACCAGCATGATCCAGACCGAGACGGTGACGATTCCCGGCCATGTGCACGGCTATCCGCAGGTGGCGTTCGGCGGATATGTGGCCGGAATGCTGGCCCGCCGATCCGGAGCCGACACCGTGCGCGTCGATTTCCGCCGCGCTGTCCCGATCGACACCCCGATCGCCCTGCCCGCCGCCGAACCCGGGCACGCGACCCTGACCGACGCGGACGGCACGCTGCTGGCGCAGGCTGCTCCCGCCACGCTCGGCATCACCGCGCCGCCCGGTCCCTCCTGGTCGGCGGCGAAGCGCGCTGCCGAAGCCGCGCTCGCGAGCCCGAAACGCCCGGTCACCGACTGCTTCGGCTGCGGTGTCGAGTGCTCGCCCGGCCACGGCCTGCGCCTTTTCCCCTGGCCGGTACCGGACCGTCCGGTCATCGCCGCCGCGTGGACTCCGGATCAGGGCCTCGCGGACGACAACGGGGAACTGCCACCGGAGATCGTCTGGGCTGCCCTCGACTGCCCCGGCGGTATCGCCGCCTGGGTGTTCCAGGGAATGGCCCACGGGGCGGTTACCGCGGCCCTCACCGCCACCCGGTTCCAGCCGGTCCTGGCGGGCGCGGAATACATCTCGCATGCCTGGGCGATCCGCAGCGAAGGCCGCAAATACACGGTGGGCGCGTCCCTTTCGACGCGCGGCGGTGAGCTGTGCGCCCTCGCCGAGGCCCTGTGGGTTGCGCCGCGCGAGCAGACCCCGGCCTCGGCTTCCGAGCGATAGCGCCGCGCCGGCGACTTGCCACATCCGCGCCGAAGTGATCGCCACCGCGGAATTGACGTCGGGCACGCCCGGGTCAGCGTGGCGTACTCGTGCGCTCCAGCAGGCGGCTGCGCAGGTGGGCGAGGATTTCCTCGCGGGCCGGTTGGGCCGCAGGGACGAGCCGGGGCATGCTCAGGAAGGCGTGGGTCGCTTCGGCATAGCGAGTCAGTGTCACCTCGATGCCTGCTGCGCGCAGCCGGTCGGCGTAGGCGGGCGACTGGTCCTCGAGGGTGTCGAGACCGGCCGACACGATGAGGGCGGGGGCGACGCCGGTGAGATCGTCGGCGTACAGCGGCGAGATCGTCCTGGCATCGAACGACGGGGGTAGCACGATCCGTTGTACCGCACGGCAATTGGCGGGCGACGCGGTCGGGGCATCGGCGTTCTCGGTGAACGAGGGATACCGGAACACGGCGTCGGTCCAGTCGAGCTGCGGATTGATCAGGACTTGGCCGCGCACCGGCAGACCGAGCTCCACGGCCCTGATCGCGGTGAGGGCCGCGAGCGTGGCGCCCGCGCTGGCGCCGAGCAGGGCGAGGCGGCCCGGATCGGCGCCCCATCGCGTGGCCTGCTCGACGAGGCGAGGCACCGCGTCGTAGGCGTCCTGGACGGGTTCGGGTACCGGATGTTCCGGCGCCAGGCGGTAATCCACGGAGGCGACCACCGCCGGGGTATGCGCGGCCAGATGGCTGAGCAGCCAATCGTCCTGGGCCGGAACACCGCCGATGAGGCCGCCACCGTGGAAGGCGACGATCAACGGCAGCCCGGTGCCGCCACTCGTCGGCTGGTAGATCCGCACATCGAGGGTACGGCCGGGGAGTTCGAGGGAGTGCGTCGTGATCCGCGCACCGGGGTCGGGTTTGCCGAGGACGAAGGCGCCGAGCGCGGACCTCAGGGTGCGCGCCTGCGCGGCGCGGAGCTCGATGACCTCGGCCGGGGTGATCGCATCCCAGTCGGGTTCGGGCTTCAGTGCGGCGAGTATGCGCATTCGCAGGGGAACTGTGCCTCGCATGATGGATCCTCCAGACGTCTCGTCGTGCTGTTCACCGGCCGCTGAGCGGGGGTAGCACTACCGTGGCAGGCGCGACCGGCTGTGCGCTTTCGGAAATGTGCGATCCGGCGCGGGTCACAGGGCGCGAGCGCCTAGCATCGGATTCCTGGCATGCCGACGGGATCGGACGTCGACTCGACTGCGGGCGAGGAGTGGGTGCGATGGGCGAAGTGGCGAGGAGCTCGCTCGACCTGGACGCGGCGTTTCGGACCGCGCTGGCCGGTCTCACCGCGGCCGACCGGTGCGATGCCGTCGGCGCGATCGATGCCGCGCGGGGGCTGGAGCTGTTCGAATCCCAAGTCACCAGCAGGCATCTCGATCTGGCGGCGCGGCGGCTCGGCGCCGCCCGGCAGGGGTTCTACAGCATCGGGTCCTCGGGACACGAGGGCAATGCGGCGGTGGCGGCCTCGCTGCGGATCGACGATCCGGCACTGCTGCACTATCGATCGGGCGCGTTCTTTGTCCAGCGGTGCAGGCAGATTCCGGGGGCCGACCCCATCCGGGACGTGCTGCTCGGGGTCGTCGCGGCGGCCGCCGACCCGATCTCCGGTGGCAGGCACAAGGTGTTCGGGAGCAAACAGGCCTCGATCATCCCGCAGACCTCGACGATCGCGTCCCAGCTGCCGCGCGCGGTGGGGCTGGCATTCGCACTGGATCGGGCCGCACGGCAAGGCATTCCGTGTCCATGGCCCGCCGATGCGGTCGTGGTGTGCAGCTTCGGTGACGCTTCAGCCAATCACTCCACCGCGGCGGGGGCGATCAACGCGGCGGTGCACGCCGCGCATCAGGGTGTGCCGATGCCGCTCGTGTTCGTCTGCGAGGACAACGGGATCGGCATCAGTGTGCCGACGCCACCGGACTGGATCGAACGGTCCTACGGCCCGCGGCCCGGGCTCACCTACCTCGCTGCCGACGGCTGCGATCTCCCGGATGCCCTCGGCGTCGCCGAAGACGCGGTGGACCTCGCCCGGACGTGGCGGGTGCCGGTCTTCGTGCATCTGCGCACCGTTCGCCTCGGCGGGCACGCGGGGTCCGACGTCGAGGCGGCCTACCGCGGGCCTGCCGAACTCGCCGCCGACCTGGCTCGTGATCCCTTGCTCGGCACCGCCCGCTTTCTGCTCGATGCGGGCTTCGCCGACGCCGCCGACCTGCTCGACCGCTACGAGCGCATCGGCGCTCGCGTCCGCGACACGGCCGACGAAGTGCTCGGAGAGGCCCGGCTCGACTCCGCGGCGGCGGTGACGGCTCACCTCGCCCCGTCCACTCCCGACGCGATCCGCAGCGACGTCGCCCGGAGCGTCGGCAACCGCGCAGCCGATGTCCTCGGGCTCGGCCCCAGCGGCCCGGAGGACACCGGGTCGCCTGGCGATTCGGCCGTCCCCGCACTGCCGCCGATGACACTCGCCCAGTCGATCAACCACACGCTCGGCGAACTGCTCGCACGCGACGACGACGTGCTGGTCTTCGGCGAGGACGTGGCTCGCAAGGGCGGCGTCTACGGCGTCACCAAGGGCCTGCGGAAGCGATTCGGGGCGCGGCGGGTGTTCGACACGCTGCTCGACGAGCAAGCCGTCCTCGGGACCGCCCTGGGAACCGGGCTGGCCGGATTCGTGCCGATCCCGGAGATCCAGTACCTGGCCTACGTCCACAATGCCGCCGACCAGATCCGTGGTGAAGCGGCGACCCTGTCGTTCTTCTCCAACGGCCGGTACCGCAATCCGATGGTGGTGCGCATCGCCGGGCTCGCGTACCAGAAAGGCTTCGGCGGCCACTTCCACAACGACGATTCCCTGGCCGCCCTGCGCGATATCCCCGGCGTAGTCGTGGCGGTGCCCGCTCGCGCCGACGACGCCGCGGCGATGCTACGCACCTGCGTCTCCGCCGCCCGGGTCGACGGGCGCGTCTGCCTGTTCGTGGAGCCGATCGCGCTGTACCACACCAGGGATCTGCACCCCGGCGACGAATCCTGGCTCGCCGCACCGACTTTCGAGCATGTCCCGATCGGCAGTGCCCGGGTCTACGGCGACGGCACCGATCTCACCCTCGTCACCTTCGGCAACGGGGTGCCGATGTGCCTGCGCACCGCGGACCGCCTCGCCGCCCAGGGCATCCACGCCAGGGTGCTCGACCTACGCTGGCTGAACCCGCTCCCGGTCGCCGACCTGCTCCGTCACGCCGAGGCCACCGGCCACGTGCTCGTCGCCGACGAAACCCGGCGCAGCGGCGGCGTGTCCGAGTCGGTCTACGCGGCGCTCGTCGACGCGGGTTTCCCCGGGACCCTCGCCCGCGTCACGAGCGAGGACAGCTTCGTCCCCCTCGGCCCCGCCGCCGACACCGTCCTGCTGAGCGAGTCGGCTATCGAAGCGGCGGCACAGCGACTCAGGCGAACTTGATCTCCAGGCCGATGCCGAGGATCGCGATCAGCCAGACGATGCCGACGAAGATGGTGATGCGGTCGAGGTTCTTCTCGACGACGGTGGAGCCGGACAGGCTCGACTGCACGCCGCCACCGAACAGGCTGGACAAGCCGCCACCCTTGGCGCGGTGCAGCAGCACCAGCAGCACCAACAGGACGCTGGTGATCACAAGGAGGATATCGAGGAACAGCGACATGGCGCCCATCCTATGGGGTCCACGCCCGGCTGGTCTAACCAGGCTCGACCGCGACCAGGTGGGCGACGGTTTCGGCGCCGGCCGACCACTGCGCGACGGTCTGTTCGATCTCCTGGTCGCGGGCGGTGAGCCGGACCTGATGCTGGTGCATGTGCTCGGCCCAGGAGCGGACGACGAAGGCCTCGACGAATCGGTCGACGATGCCGACGTCGCGGTAGAGCCGCCATTCCATCGCGCCGGTGCGCTGTCTGGACCGGCCGACCATGGCCATCGCCGCGGTGAATCCGGCGACATCCTCGGGCGGTACGTCGTAGCCGCGCATCACCAGGACCGGCCCGTCCTCGGGGTCGGGTTCGACGACGAGCTGCGGTTCGGGCCAGAACGCGGCCGGTGACAGGTCGATGTCCTCGACGTTGTGCCGGATCGGCCACCACAGCGTGCTCACCGCGCAGCAGGCCAGCAAACCCGCCGCGATCAGCAGCGCCGCCACGGCGCTGTACGCGCCGGCGACCAGACCCCACAGCAGCGAGCCGATGGCCTGCCCGCCCATGAACACCAGCATGTACACCGACAGACCACGTGCCCGCACCCAGGCGGGCAGCAGCAACTGCATGGTCGAGTTCAGCGTCGCCATGGCGAGCAGCCACGCCAGGCCTGACCCGACCAGCAGCACCAGCACGATCGGGACGCTCGGCACCAGCGCCGTCGCCACCGCGCCGAGCCCGAACAGCACCGCGGCCAGCGCCAGCCGCTGGGTCGGGGTGAACAGCACCCGCAGCCGGGACAGGCCGAGCGCGCCGCACACCGCGCCGAGGCCGAGCGCGCCGAGCAGCAGACCGTAGCCGTCGGAGGCCAGCCCGAGCCGGTCGTGCGCGATGACCGGCAGCAGCGACCACACCGCACTGGCGGGCGCGATGAACAGGATCGCGCGGAACAGCACCCGCCGGATCGCGGGCGCGGCGCGGATGAACCGGGTGCCTGCCTGCAGTGCCGCGAGCGGGCGCTCGCTGGGCAGGGTGCGCACCCGGATCGGCCACCGCGACACCAGCAGCACCGCGACGATGCCGACGAACGAGAGCGTGTTGAACCCGAACACCACCGTCGGCCCGGCGATCGACACGATCACACCGGCCACCGCCGGCCCGACGGCGCGGCCGATATTGACGCTCATGCTGCCCAGTGCCGCCGCGGAGGTGATCTGGTCGCGCGGCACCAGTTCCGGTTGGATCGCCTGCCACGCGGGTGCGGTGAGCGCCT
The DNA here is from genome assembly GCF_042728775.1 of Nocardia sp. NPDC060259. Taxonomy (NCBI): domain Bacteria; kingdom Bacillati; phylum Actinomycetota; class Actinomycetes; order Mycobacteriales; family Nocardiaceae; genus Nocardia; species Nocardia sp. NPDC060259. The sequence continues at coordinate 19,181 of NZ_JBHXAY010000084.1, read as the reverse complement.
GCCCGCAGCCGAGCAGGAACAGCAGAGTCAGCAGCACCGCGGGCGTGGTGTGCCCGGTGGCGGTGAACACGGTGAGGGTGAGCGAGGCCAGCGCCATTCCCGATTGCGCGCCGATCAGCAGCCTGCGCCGGTCGACCAGGTCGGCGAGCACCCCGGACGGGATGGACAGCAACATCACCGGCAACGCGAGCGCGGTCTGCACGAAGGACACCAGCGCCGCCGCGTTCGGCTGGTCGACCAGGATCCACTGCGCACCGACCGTCTGCATCCACGTGCCCAGATTCGACACCAGCTGCGCGATCCACAGTGCCCGGAACACCGGCGATCGCAACGGCGCCCACGTCGACACCGGTTCCGCCGCCACACTGTTCACCCGCCGAGCATATCCCCGGCGACCGTGCGCGCCCGTGTGCGCAACGGCGGCAGGTCCGGTGCGGTCGCGAGACGGATTCGCCGCAGCTCGAGCCGAATTCACCCCTCCGCCACGTACGATGGGCTACATGTCGGCAACCCTGATCCGTCTCGCCGCGCTCTGTGTGCTCGCCACCGCCGCGGCCACGGCCTGCTCCTCCTCCGAATCGCCGAAGGCGCCGAACGACACCGCGACCCCGATGGGACACACCTACATCTCCACCGAGGTCGAGGGCGACCCGATCCCCGGCGGCGGTCCGATGACGCTCACGTTCGCCGACGGACGCATCTCGGCGAACTCCGGCTGCAACACCAGCAGCGGCACCGTCGACCTGAGCAACCATGTCCTGAGCACGTCGCCGCTGGCGAGCACCCTGATGGCATGCACCGACGAGGTCGGCATGTCCGACGCCTGGCAGAACTCCTTCCTGGAGTCCGATCCCACCTGGCGTCTGGACGGCGACAAGCTGACCCTCACCGGCACGACCGCCACCATCCACCTCACCGACAAGAAGATCGTCACCCCGGACAAGCCGCTGACCGGCACCACCTGGGTCGTCACCACCCTGATCACCGAGCAGGGCCAGGTCCGCTCCACCACCCTCGACGAGGTGAGCCCCAACCTGACGATCGGCGCCGGCGGCACCGTCAACGGGATGGCGGGCTGCAACCGGATGACAGGCACCGCGGGCGTCGGCCCCGGCGACGCGGTGAACTTCGCCGTCGCCACCACCAAGATGATGTGCGCACCGGATGTCATGGAGATCGAGAACACCGTGCTGCGCGCCCTCGACGGCCGCACGACGGCCACCATCGACGGCGACAGCCTCACCCTGCGCAACGGCAACGGCACCGGCCTGATCCTGCACGCGCAGTAGCGACGAACGACGAAGGGCCGGAAACCGTTTCCGGTTCCCGGCCCTTCGCTACAGAGCTACCCGATCAGGGCAGGGGTCCGCCCGCGGCGATCGCCGACAGGGTCGCGAACTCGTCCGCCTTGAGCGAGGCACCGCCGACCAGGGCGCCGTCGATGTCGGTCTGGCCGACCAGCTCGCCGACGTTCTTGGCGTTGACCGACCCGCCGTAGAGCACGCGGACACCCGCGGCGACCTCCGGGGAGGCCAGCTCGGCCAGCTCGGCCCGGATCGCGCCGCACACTTCCTGCGCGTCGGCCGCCGAGGCGACCTTGCCGGTGCCGATCGCCCAGACCGGCTCGTAGGCGATGACGATCTGCGAGATCTGCTCGGCCGTCAGGCCTTTCAGCGAACCGCGCAGCTGCTCGAGGTTGTACTCGACGTGTGTGCCCGCCTCGCGGACGCCGAGACCCTCGCCGATGCAGACGATCGGGGTTATCTCGTTCTTCAGCGCCTGCTTGGTCTTGGCCAGCACGGTCGCGTCGTCCTCGTTGTGGTACTGACGACGCTCCGAGTGCCCGACCACCACGAAGGTGCAGCCCAGCTTGGCCAGCATCGACCCGCTGATCTCACCGGTGTAGGCGCCCGCGTCGTGCACCGACACGTCCTGCGCACCGTAGGTGAGCAGGAGCTTGTCGCCCTCGACCACCGACTGCACGCTGCGCAGATCGGTGAACGGCGGAATCACCGACACGTCGACCTTCGCGAAGTACTTCTCCGGCAGCGCGAAGGCCACCTTCTGCACCAGCGCGATGGCCTCGAGGTGGTTGAGGTTCATCTTCCAGTTGCCCGCGATGAGCGGCTTACGTGCTGCCATCGCTCAGCCCTCCAGCACCGAAATACCGGGCAGCTCTTTGCCTTCCAGGTATTCCAGGGACGCGCCGCCACCGGTGGAGATGTGCGAGAAGCCGTCGTCGGGCAGGCCGAGGGTGCGCACGGCAGCCGCCGAGTCACCGCCGCCGACGACCGTGAACGCACCCTTGCCGGTGGCGGTCACGATGGCCTCGGCGACGCCACGGGTGCCCGCGGCGAACTGCTCGAACTCGAACACGCCCATCGGGCCGTTCCAGAACACCGTCTGCGCCTCGGTCAGCAGCGCGGCGAACCGCGACACCGACTCGGGGCCGATGTCCAGGCCCATCCAGCCCTCGGGGATCTCGGTCGACGCGACGGTCTTCGAGTCCGCGTCGGGCGCGAACTTGTCGGCCGCCACGATGTCGACCGGCAGGTGCAGCACGTCGCCGAAGCGCTCGAGCAGCGACTTGCAGGTGTCGATCATCTCGGCCTGCAGCAGCGAGGTGCCCACCGAAAGGCCCTGTGCGGCAAGGAAGGTGAAGCACATGCCGCCGCCGATGACCAGGGTGTCGACCTTGGGGGCCAGCGCCTCGATGACCGCGAGCTTGTCGGAGACCTTGGAGCCGCCGAGCACCACCGCGTACGGGCGGGCCGGGTCTTCGGTGAGCTTGCGCAGCACCTCGACCTCGGCCGCCACCAGCGTGCCCGCGTAGTGCGGGAGCACCTGGGCGACGTCGTAGACCGACGCCTGCTTGCGGTGCACCACACCGAAACCGTCGGAGACGAACGCACCGTCGTCGCCGACCAGCTCGACGTAGGCGGCGGCCAGCTTGGCGCGCTCCGCGTCGTCCTTGCTGGTCTCGCGCGCGTCGAAACGCACGTTCTCGAGCAGCAGCACGTCGCCGTCGGTGAGGCCTTCCGAGCGCGAGAGCGCGTCGTAGCCGACCACGTCACCGGCGAGCTGGACGTTGCGGCCGAGCAGCTCGGCCAGTTTCGCCGCCACCGGGGCCAGCGAGAACTTGGCGTCGGGCTCGCCCTTGGGGCGACCGAGGTGGGCCATCACGACCACCTTGGCACCGGCCTCGACCAGCGCCTGGATGGTCGGCACCGAGGCGATGATGCGGCCGGGGTCGGTGATCTGACCGTTGTCGTCGAGCGGGACGTTGAGGTCGGAGCGCACGAGCACGCCCCGGCCCTCGACACCCTCGGCCAGCAGATCTTGCAGTGTCTGGACTGTCATCGGGTTCAGAGCGACTTGCCGACGAGATCGACCAGGTTGGCCAGGCGGTTGGAGTAGCCCCACTCGTTGTCGTACCAGGACACGACCTTGACCTCGTTGCCGATGACCTTGGTCAGCGGCGCGTCGTAGATCGAGGAGTGCGGGTCGGTGACGATGTCGCTCGACACGATCGGGTCCTCGTTGTACTTCAGGATGCCCTTCATCGGACCCTCGGCGGCGGCCTTCATCGCGGCGTTGATCTCGTCGATGGTGGCGGCCTTGGTCAGGGTCGCGGTCAGGTCGGTGACCGAGCCCGTCGGGACCGGAACGCGCAGCGCGTAGCCGTCCAGCTTGCCCTGCAGCTCGGGCAGCACCAGGCCGATGGCCTTGGCGGCGCCGGTGCCGGTCGGCACGATGTTCAGGGCAGCGGCGCGGGCGCGACGCAGGTCCTTGTGCGGCGCGTCCTGCAGGTTCTGGTCCTGGGTGTAGGCGTGGATGGTGGTCATCAGACCCTGCTCGATGCCGAACGAGTCGTGCAGGACCTTCGCGATCGGGCCGAGGCAGTTGGTGGTGCACGAAGCGTTGGAGATGATGTTTTGGCTGCCGTCGTACTTGTCGTCGTTGACGCCCATCACGATGGTGATGTCGTCGCCGGTGGCAGGCGCGGAGATGATGACCTTCTTGGCGCCGGCGGACAGGTGACCCTTGGCCTTCTCGGCGGCGGTGAAGATGCCGGTCGACTCGACGACCACGTCGACGCCGAGGTCGGCCCACGGCAGCGCCGAGGGGCCCTCCTTGATCGCGAGCGCCTTGATGCGCTGCTCGCCGACCACGATGGTGTCACCGTCGACGGAGACGTCCTGCGGCAGCCGACCCAGGATCGAGTCGTACTTCAGCAGGGTGGCGAGGGTGCTGATGTCGGTGAGGTCGTTGACCGCGACGATCTCGATATCGGTCTTGCCGACAGCCTTCAGCGCCTCCACCGCACGGAAGAAGTTTCGTCCGATACGACCGAAGCCGTTGATACCTACCCGGACAGTCACGTTATCGCTCCTCAGCTTTCAAGCGGATTCATTCCGACCGTCACCACACTAGTAGCCGTCTGTCGACTTCACGACAGCCACCTGTGATTTGTGAGGTCCCTGCCCCCGGCCTGCAGGAATCCCAGAATAAAGGGCAGAGCGGTCACGCATGACCGCTCTGCCCTAAACGTCGGATTCGCCACAGCGAGCGGCGACCGCACTACGCGTCGTCGAGGAGTTCCGCCGTCACCGCCGATTCGGTGTCGGGGATGCCGAGGTCCTTGGCCCGCCGGTCCGCCATCGACAGCAGGCGCCGGATCCGTCCGGCGACAGCGTCTTTCGTCATCGGCGGTTCGGCCAGCTGACCGAGCTCCTCGAGCGAGGCCTGCCGGTGCTGGACACGCAGCTTGCCCGCGGCGGCCAGATGATCCGGCACGTCGTCGGCGAGGATCTCCAGCGCCCGCTCCACCCGCGCCGCCGCGGCGACGGCCGCCCGTGCCGACCGGCGCAGGTTGGCGTCGTCGAAGTTGGCGAGCCGGTTGGCGGTGGCCCGCACCTCGCGGCGCATCCGGCGTTCCTCCCAGGTGAGCCTGGTGTCCTGCGCGCCCATCCTGGTGAGCAGCGCGCCGATCGCCTCGCCGTCACGCACCACCACCCGATCGGTGCCGCGGACCTCGCGCGCCTTGGCGGTGATGCCGAGCCGCCGGGCGGCGCCGACCAGCGCCAATGCCGCCTCCGGGCCGGGGCAGCTCACCTCGAGCGCCGAGGAACGCCCCGGCTCGGTGAGCGAACCGTGCGCGAGAAACGCACCGCGCCATGCCGCTTCGGCGTCACCGATACTGCCGCCGACCACCTGGGCGGGCAGCCCGCGGACGGGACGCCCGCGCACGTCGAGCAAACCGGTCTGGCGCGCCAGCGCCTCGCCTTCCTTCGACACCCGCACGACGTAGCGGGACGTCTTGCGCAACCCGCCCGCGCCGAGCACGTGCACGTCGGAGCCGTACCCGTAGAGCTCGAAGATCTCCCGGCGCAACCGCCGCGCGATGGACCCCATGTCCACCTCGGCCTCGACGATCACCCGGCCCCCGACAATGTGCAGACCACCGGCGAACCGCAGCAAGGCCGACAATTCCGCCTTGCGTGAGCTGACCTGCGATACAACGAGCCTGCTCAGCTCGTCCTTCACCTCGGCTGTCATCGCCACGAGACGCGCTCCTTTCCCACCGACCCGGAACGCACATCCGATCCCGTGTGCCGTCCCTCGACTCGAAGCCCTGCCAGTTGCGACCGCGGCTGCCGGATCAGCTGATCCAGTGCGGCGGCTAGTTTTCCGGGATGATGCCGATCCGTTCCCGGCTCGGCGACATCGCTGAACGTTACCCGTGCGCGCAACTGTTCGGCGGCTCTTGCCACATGTTCCCGTTGCCGCCCCTCGGGCACCGACGCCGAGTCGACGAGCACGTCGTCGACCGCGAAATCCGGTGCGTGCTGGGACAATACATGCAGATGACGTTCGGCCGAAAAGCCGGCTGTCTCCCCCGGCTCGGCGGCCAGGTTCAGCACGAGCACCTTGCGCGCCCTGGTGTGCACCAGCGATTCGTGCAGTTGCGGCACGAGGACATGCGGAATGACGCTGGTGAACCATGAACCAGGGCCGAGCACAACGACATCCGCGTGTTCGATGGCCGAGGTCGCCTCGGGGCTGGCAGGCGGATCGGACGGAATCAGCCGCACCCGCCGGACCTTACCCGGCGTGGTCGCCACCGCAACCTGACCGCGCACGCACCGCCCGATCCGTGGATCCGCTTCCAGGCCCGAGACTTCGGCCTCGATGTCGAGCGGGATCGGCGACATCGGCAGCACCCGGCCGGTGATCCGCAGCAGCCTGCCCACCTCGTCGAGCGCGGCCACCGGGTCGCCGAGGACATCGGTGAGCCCGGCCAGGATCAAATTGCCGACCGAGTGACCGGCCAGCGCGCCCGTTCCGCCGAAACGGTGCTGCACCGTCGTCGCCCAGACGCCGTCGGCGTCCTCGGCGAGCGCGGCCAGCGCCATCCGCAGGTCACCTGGCGGCAGCATGCCCAGTTCGCCGCGCAGCCTGCCCGACGACCCACCGTCGTCGGCGACGGTGACGACCGCGGTGATGCGCCTGGTCAGCCTGCGTACCGCCGTCAGGGTCGCGTAGAGCCCGTGTCCGCCGCCCAGCGCGACAACGGCCGGGTCGGCTTCCCATCCACTCATTCGCGCCCCAGATCCCGGTGCACGACGCGGACGACGTCCACCGCCGCGTGCCCGGTATCGGCGCCGATGCGCTCGCCGAGCGCCTCGGCGATCGCGACACTGCGATGCTTGCCGCCGGTGCACCCCACTGCCACCGTCATGTATCGCTTCCCCTCTTGGCGGTATCCGGTCGTGGTCAGGTCGACGAGATGGTGGCAGGTTTGCAGGTAGTCCTGCGCACCCGGCCTCGACAACACGTAGTCGCTGACCACCGATTCCTGGCCCGTGTGTTCCCGCAGCTCGGGAATCCAGTGCGGATTGGGCAGAAATCGGACATCCAACACCATGTCGGCGTCGAGTGGAACACCGTACTTGAATCCGAACGACTGCACGGTCAGTTGCAGCGCGGCGGGCGCGCCAGCACCGTAGACCTCCTCCAGCTTGCGGTGCAGCTGGTGGATCGACAGCTCGGTGGTGTCGATGACGACATCGGCCGCCGCCTTCACCGCGGCGAGCCGGACCCGCTCGGCGGTCAGGCCCGCCGACAGGGTGCCGTCGGGGCTGTCGCTCTGCAACGGGTGCCTGCGCCGTGCGAAGCCGAACCGCCGGATCAGGACGTCGTCGGAGGCTTCGAGGAACAGCACGCGTGTCCGGATGCCCGCCGAGCGCAGCTGCTCGGTGACGCCGGAGAGGTCACCGGTGAAGAACCGGCTGCGCACGTCCATGACCAGCGCCAGACGCCGGATCGGTGGTTCGGCGGCGGCGCCGAGCTCGATCATCCGCCCGATCAGTTCGGGCGGCAGATTGTCGGTGACGTACCAGCCGAGATCCTCCAATACGCGCGCGGCTGTACCGCGGCCCGCGCCGGACAAGCCGGTCACGATGACCACTTCTACTGGTTGCTTTTTGTCGGTGACCGACCCGGTCTTTCCGGGTACCGCCCCCGCATTGTTGTTCGATTCGACGCGTGTCATGTCCTACCGGATCCGTTTCTGGGTGCCTTTCGATCATCCCGCACCGGTTCGGGTATCGGGCGCAGACACACAACGTACGGCACTCGCAATCTTGCGTCCTGTGATCCGCGCCCGTCCCCGGCTACGGGCTGTTCAGTGCTTCCAACACCGCTTTCGCCGTGGAGACGCCGATACCCGGCACCGATGTGATCTCTTCGACAGTCGCGTCCTTGATACGGGCGACCGAGCCGAAGTGGGTGACCAGCGCGGTTCGCCTCGCCTCGCCGAGTCCACGCACCGAGTCCAGCGCGGACGCCGTCATCCGGCGCGAGCGCTTGCTGCGGTGGAAGGTGATCGCGAAGCGGTGTGCCTCGTCGCGCACGCGTTGCAGCAGGTAGAGCGCTTCGCTGTTGCGCGGCATGATCACCGGGTCGGGTTCGCCGGGCACCCAGACCTCTTCGAGCCGCTTGGCGAGGCCGATCACCGCGACATCGGTGATGCCGAGTTCGTCGAGCACCTCGGCGGCCGCGGCGACCTGGGGCGCGCCGCCGTCGACGACGTAGAGGTTGGGCGGGTAGGCGAAGCGGCGCGGCTTGCCGGTGGTCGGGTCGACGCCGGGGCGCGAGGTCGGCTCGTCGGTGTCGTCGATCTCGACGTCGACGACCTGCTGGCGGTCGCGGGCCAGTCTGGCGAAGCGGCGCCGCGTCACCTCGGCGATGCTGCCGACGTCGTCGGAGCGGCCATCGCCCGCGGCCTCCTTGATCGCGTAGTGGCGGTAGTCGGATTTGCGGGCAAGGCCGTCCTCGAAGACCACCAGCGAGGCGACGACATCGGTGCCCTGGACGTGGCTGATGTCGACGCACTCGATCCGCAGCGGTGCGCTGTCCAGGTCGAGGAAGTCCTGGATGTCTTGCAGCGCTTGCGATCTGGAGGTCAGGTCGCCCGCGCGCTTGAGTTTGTGCTGGGCCAGGGCTTCACCCGCGTTGCGCTGCACCGTCTCGGCGAGCGCCTTCTTGTCGCCGCGCTGCGGCACGCGCAGCGAGACCGCCGAACCGCGCAGCCTGGTCAGCCAGTCCTGGATCTCCTCGGCGTCGCCGGGCAGCTCGGGGACCAGCACCTCGCGCGGAACGACGACGACATCACGGTCGGCGTTCTGCTCGGCCATCGCGGCCTGTTCGCCGTAGAACTGGGTGAGGAACTGTTCGACCAGCGCCGCGAGTTCGGTGCCGGATTCGGCGACGTCGAGCGCGTCGCCGGACTTGTCGACCACCCAGCCGCGCTGGCCGCGCACGCGGCCGTCGCGGACGTGGAAGATCTGGACGGCGGCTTCGAGTTCGTCGGTGGCGAAGGCGATCACGTCGGCGTCGGTGCCGGAGCCGAGCACCACCGCCTGCTTCTCCAGCGCGCGGCGCAAGGCCTGCACGTCGTCACGCAGGCGGGCGGCGGTCTCGAAGTCGAGGTCGTCGGCAGCCTCGTGCATGCGCCGTTCCAGCGCGCGCACCATCTTGTCGGTCCTGCCGGAGAGGAAGTCGCAGAAGTCGTCGACGATCTGGCGGTGCTCGTCGGCGGTGACCCGGCCGACGCACGGCGCCGAGCATTTGTCGATGTAGCCGAGCAGGCAGGGACGCCCGATCTGGCTGTGCCGCTTGAAGACTCCGTTGGAGCAGGTGCGCGCGGGAAACACGCGCAGCAGCAGGTCGAGTGTCTCGCGGATCGCCCAGGCGTGGGCGTAGGGGCCGAAGTAGCGCACGCCCTTCTTGCGGGCGCCACGGTAGACGAACAGGCGCGGGTACTCCTCGTTCAGCGTCACCGCCAGCACCGGATAGGTCTTGTCGTCGCGGTAGCGGACGTTGAACCGCGGGTCGAATTCCTTGATCCAGTTGTATTCGAGCTGCAGCGCCTCCACCTCGGTGGACACCACCGTCCACTCGACACTCGCCGCCGTGGTCACCATCTGCCTGGTCCGCGGATGCAGCGAGTACACATCGGCGAAGTAGGAGTTCAACCGGCTGCGCAGGCTCTTGGCCTTGCCGACATAGACGACCCGCCCGTGCACATCCCGGAATTTGTACACACCGGGTTCGACGGGAATAGTGCCCGGCGCCGGCCGGTACGTCGCGGGATCTGCCACCCATCCAGCCTAGCGAGCACGTCCGACACGCCGGTCGCGCTCCGGACTTCGGCTCCCACCGAGATGACGCGCGCGCACCATGGGTTCCACCGGCCGTGCTGATCAGCACTCGGACGACCGCGCGACGGCAGGCCCGCCGGCTCGCCTGTGTAGCGTGGGTGGCCGGCTTCCGTGCCGGAAAGGATTTCCGATGACCAACGCGCCCGCTGCCCCACTCCACGATGACCTGTTCGACGAGGCCACCCCGCCGGGGGTCATGCCGGGCACCGTGCGCGGTGCGCGGCTCATCGCCGCGGTCGCGGCCGCCGTCGGCGTCGTGCTGATCGCCATCACCGTCGCGCTGGGCACCGGAGGTTCGCTCGGTGCGCTGATCGCGGGTTACCTGCCGACTTTCGCGCTCATCCCGCTGGTGCTGCTGTTCGGTCGCGGCGGTGACCTGATCCGGAAGGCCGCGGTCGGCGTCGCCGCGCTGGCTGGTCTGGTGTCGTGCACCGGGATCCTCACCGGGCTGCCGCCGGGCGCTGTCGGCATCGTCGCCAACGGTGCGGTGGCCGCGCTGCTCCTGCGGCCGTCGGCCAAGGCCTGGTTCACCCGCGAGCGCTGACCTGCTCGGCCGTTCGGATCACCCGGCCGTGCGGATGCCGTGCTCGGCGAGCGCGTCGATGAGCGCGCGGGGACGCTGGGTGGTCGGGACCGCGGCGACGAGGGCGAAGCGGGCGCCGAGGGTGGTCGCGCCGCCGTCGGCTTCGGTGCTGTCGCCGATCATCAGGACCCGCCCTGGGTCGACCCCGAGGCGGTCGGTGGCGTCGCGGAAGATCTGGACGTCCGGCTTGATGGCGCCGACCTCGTAGGACAGGGTCATCGAACCGATCAGGTCCGCCCAGCCGCGTACCGCGAAGGCGGGGCGGATGTCGAAGGCGATATTGCTGACGATGCCGATCGGAATGCCCTGGGCGGCCAGGGATTCCAGGACGGTGCCGGTATCGGGATACGGCGTCCACGCCAGCGGGTCGATGAGCCGCTCGTAGAGGCCGGCGGCCTTGGTGTCGGGGACCCCGGAGCCACACAGCACTTCGAGATAGGCGTGCCGATGCAGGGCCGGGTCGAGATCACGGTTGTCCCAGGCGTGCTGACCTGCCGCGTCGAAGGTCATGAACTGCTCGACCGGCGCCGTCATCCGCCGCAGCACTTCGGCTTTCGCCGCGACGTCGAACGGTGCGCCGTCGTCGTCGATCAGCTCGTCGGCCCAGGTCCGATCGTCTTCCAAGCGGAAGACCGTGCCGGAGAAGTCGAACAGCACCGCGTCGATATCCATCTCGCCAGGGTAGCGAGCCCCGCACGGGGCGCCGGGCGGAAAAATGGTCCGGCAACCGAAGATTCGTGCCGTCGTCACCGGCGCGTCGACGGCGCGGCAACCCGTCGACCGCGGGCGCTGCGCCGGAAAAAGGCGGCAGGAGTGGGCCGTGCGGAGTTACGCTGCCATGATGACGCCAAGGCGACAGACGTGGATCGGGGCCGCGGCGGCCGGAGTGCTCACGGTGGGTCTGCTGACGGGCTGCTCGTCGAACGACGCCGCGGCAGCCGAATGCACGAGCACGCCGAACGGCACTCCCGTCTCGGCTGCGCCTGCCACCGGCGCCCCGACCACGCAGAATCTCAGCACCAACCCGGAGATCGCGTCGGGGTACCGCTCGGACATGACCGCGGTGCGCACCCGCACCTACGCCGTCTCCACCGCCAACCCGCTGGCCACCGAGGCCGCGTGCCGGGTGCTGCGGGCCGGCGGCACTGCCGCCGACGCGCTGGTCACCGCGCAGGCGATGCTCGGGCTCGTCGAACCGCAGGCTTCCGGCATCGGCGGCGGTGCGTTCCTGCTGCACTACGACGCGAAGTCGCGCACTGTCGAGGCCTACGACGGCCGCGAGACCGCGCCCGCCGCGGCCACCGAGAACTACCTGCGCTGGGTCAGCGACACCGACCGCACCGAACCCGCCCCGAACACCAGGGCCAGCGGCCGGTCCATCGGGGTGCCCGGCGTGCTGCGGATGCTCGAGCTCGCGCACCGCGAGCACGGGATGACCGCGTGGAAGGAACTGTTCGACCCGGCGATCAGCCTGGCCGACAGCGGTTTCGCGATCAGTCCGCGGCTGGCCGGGCAGATCGCCGAGTCGGCCAAGGACCTCTCCGCCGACGAGGGCGCGCGTGGGTATTTCCTCGAAGCGGACGGCGCACCCAAGAAGGCAGGCACGGTTCTCACCAACCCGGCCCTGTCGAAGACACTGTCGGCCGTCGCCACCGACGGCGCGCAGGCCCTCTACACCGGAGCCATCGCCCAGGACATCGTCGAGGCGGCCGGCAGCACCGCCGGCGGGCGCACCCCCAGCCTGCTGACCACCTCCGATCTGGCCGACTACCAGGTCAAGAAGCGCGCCGCACTGTGCACCGGCTACCGCAAGTTCGAACTGTGCGGCATGCCGGCCCCGTCCTCGGGCGGCAGCACCGTCGCCGCGACGCTCGGCATCCTGGCCAACTTCGACCTGGCCGCCCTGCGCCCGCAGGACCTCGATGCCAACGGCGGGCGTCCCGACGCGCAGGCCGTGCACCTGATCTCCGAGGCGGAGCGCCTGGCCTACGCCGACCGCAACAAGTATGTCGCGGATCCGGATTTCGTTCCGCTGCCGGGCAATTCGGTGCTCTCCCTGGTGCACCCGCAGTACCTGAAGCAGCGTTCGACGCTGATCGACCCGCAGCGCAGCATGGGCACCGCCAAGCCCGGCGACCTCGGTCCGGTGCCGCTGGGCAACGGTCCCCAGCCGCCCGAACACGGCACCAGTCACATCTCCGTCGTCGACAAGTACGGCAATGCCGCCGCGATGACCACCACCGTCGAGGCGGCGTTCGGCTCGTTCCACTTCGTCGACGGATTCCTGCTGAACAATCAGCTCACCGACTTCGCGTCCGACCCGCTGGACCCGGACGGCACCCCGGTCGCCAACCGCCTGCAGCCCGGCAAGCGCCCCCGCAGCTCGATGGCCCCCACCCTGGTGTTCGACCGTGACGACGCGGGCAACCGCGGCGACCTCGCCCTGGTGACCGGTTCGCCCGGCGGCGCGGTGATCATCCAGTTCGTCGTGAAGACCCTCGTGAACGTCCTGGACTGGGGCGTCGACCCGCAACAGGCCGTCTCCGGCGTCTCCTTCGGCGCGGGCAACACCCCGGTGACCGGCATCGGCGGCGAACACCCCGACATCGATGCCACCGACAACGGCGACCACGATCCCCTCGTCCAGCGCCTGCGCGCCATGGGCCACCAGGTCTCGGTGGCACCACAGACCAGCGGTCTGAGCGCACTGCAACGCGACGGCAAGGACGGCTGGATCGGCGGCGCCGACCCCCGCCGCGAAGGAGCGGTCCTCGGCGACACCCGCTAGCGGGTCAGTCCTGGGCGGACGAATACTTGGCGCCCAGCTCACGCAGGCGCTCGATGGCGTCGGCGGCATGGGCCTTGTCGTTCGACCGGATAGCCAGCATCGGGACGTAATCGTCGTCGGCCAGCTCGAGGCGCGCCCACGACTTGCGGTCGGGGAACGCGGCGCCGCGGATGTAGGACCACGGGTACTCGTGATCACCGAGGATATTGCGGACCGAGACCCCCGCGGCGCCCGCGCGGACCCTGGGCCGGGTGAGCAGCAGGACCGCGGCCGCGCCGAGGACGCCGATCAGGATCATCCCGATCTGGTCGGCGACCCGGAAGTTCACCCCGGTCGAACCGGTGCGCAGCAGCAGACCACCGGCGGTGAAGAAGACGAGAATGACGATCGCGACCACCACCGCGGTCCGGATCGCGCGCCGCGGCCGCACCTCGAATTCCCAGGTCGCCCCGGGTTCGGGTGCGCCCGCACCGCGCCGCCAGGTCCGCACCACCGGCACGGTCACGCCGATCGCAGAGCGCGCAGGGTGAGCGCGGCGTCCAGGGCGGCGGCGCAGGCCTGCTCGCCCTTGTCCTCGGACGAACCGGGCAGCCCGGCGCGGTCGCGCGCCTGCTCCTCGTCGTTGGTGGTCAGTACACCGTTGGTGACCGGGGTGGCCGCATCCAGCGACACCCGGGTCAGGCCCGCGGTCACGGCGTCACACACGTACTCGAAATGCGGTGTGCCACCCCGGATCACGACACCGAGCGCGACGACGGCGTCGTGCGTGCGGGCCAGTTCCTGCGCGACGACCGGCAGTTCCATCGCACCGGCGCAGCGCACCACGGTCACCTGCTCGACGCCGGCTTCCTCGGCGACCCGCTGCGCGTTGGCGACGAGGGTGTCGCAGATCTCGGTGTGCCACCGCGAGGCGACGATGCCGAGTTTGACGTCTTTGGCCTGTGCCAGCGCGAAGGACGGGACGCCCGTGCCGCTCATCGTTGCTGCCTTTCGGGAGTGTGCGTGGTGGTCACTGCGCGGTTTCGCCCAGATCCAGGTCGTCGAGGCCGATCAGGTCGTGGCCCATCCGATCCCGCTTGGTGCGCAGGTAGTGCAGGTTCTCGGCATTGGCGCGCAACGGCATCGGCACCCGCTCGGTGATCCGCAGGCCGTAGCCGTCCAGACCGACGCGCTTGGCCGGGTTGTTGGTGAGCAGGCGCATCGACCGGATACCCAGGTCGACCAGGATCTGCGCGCCGGTGCCGTAGTCACGGGCATCGGCGGGCAGGCCGAGATCGAGATTGGCGTCGACGGTGTCGCGGCCGGTGTCCTGCAGCTGGTAGGCCTGCAGCTTGTGCATCAGGCCGATGCCGCGGCCCTCGTGCCCGCGCATGTAGAGCACGACACCGCGGCCCTCGGCGTCGACCATCTCCAGCGCAGCGTCCAGCTGCGGACCGCAGTCGCAGCGCAGCGAACCGAAGACATCGCCGGTCAGGCACTCCGAGTGCACGCGCACCAGCACGTCCTCGCCGTCGCCGATGTCGCCACGCACCAGCGCGACGTGTTCGGCCTCGTCGAAGATGCTCTGGTAGCCGACCGCCTTGAAGTCACCGTGCGCCGTCGGGATCCGCGCCTCGGCCACCCGCACGACATGCTTCTCGTGCTTGCGCCGCCACGCGATCATGTCGGCGATCGAGATCATCGCCAGATCGTGCTCGTCGGCGAAGACCCGCAGCTCGTCGGTGCGGGCCATGTGCCCGTCGTCCTTCTGGCTGACGATCTCGCAGATCACGCCCGCCGGGCGCAGACCGGCCATCCTGGCCAGATCGACCGCGGCCTCGGTGTGGCCGGGGCGGCGCAGCACGCCGCCGTCCTTGGCGCGCAGCGGCACCACGTGACCGGGCCGGGTGAACTCGTCGGCCTTGGCCTCGGCACTGGCCAGCAGCCGCATGGTGACCGCGCGGTCGGCGCCCGAGATGCCGGTCGTGATGCCCTCGCGGGCGTCGACCGAGACGGTGTAGGCGGTGCCGTGCTTGTCCTGGTTCATCGCGTAGGCGGGCGGCAGGCCGAGGCGGTCGCAGTCGTCGCCGGTCAGCGGCACGCAGATGTAGCCGGAGGTGTAGCGGATCATGAACGCGACCAGCTCCGGAGTGGCCTTCTCGGCCGCGAAGATGAGATCGCCCTCGTTCTCCCGGTCCTCGTCGTCGACGACGACGACAGCCTTGCCGGCCGCGATATCGGCGACCGCGCGCTCGATGCTGTCCAACCTGGTCACGTCTGCTTGCTCCGTATTCTTGGCGGCTGGCGCCGCGGATTTCTCGGCCTCTCGGCCTCGATTCTTCCTACACAGTACGGCGTGCTCCAGGCGCTTTCGGTGCCGCCCGGGGCCGCGGTAGGTCAGCCTCGCTGGGCGAGTCGCTCCACGTACTTGGCGATCACGTCGACCTCGAGATTCACCGTGGTGCCGACGGGCGCGGTGCCGAGGACGGTCAGCGCGAGCGTGGTCGGAATCAGGGAGACCTCGAACCAGTCGCGGTTGCCGTCGGCGGCGGGCTCGTCGGCGATGCCGAGGCCCGACACGGTGAGGGAGACGCCGTCGACGGTGATCGAGCCCTTCTCCACCACGTAGCGCGCGATCGCGTCGGGCAGCGAGATCCGGACGACCTCCCAGTTCTCCGACGGCGTCCGCGAGAGCACGGTGCCGGTTCCGTCGACGTGACCCTGCACGAGATGGCCGCCGAGGCGGCTGTTCAGCGCGGCGGCCCGCTCGAGGTTGACCCGGGAGCCGGCGACCAGAGCGCCGATGCTCGACCGGTTCAGCGTCTCCGCCATGACGTCGACGGTGAAGCTGTCGCCGTCGATCACGTCGACGACGGTGAGGCAGACACCGTTGACGGCGATCGAATCGCCGTGCCCGGCATCGGAAGTCACCAGCTTGCCGCGGATCGTCAACCGGGCGGCGTCGGCCAGCTGTTCGGTGGCGACGATCTCGCCCAGCTCTTCGACGATCCCTGTGAACATGCCTGACTCCCTTGTCGCGTCATCTGTACCCGTTGGGCCCAACAGCAGGTGGGTGGCCGCTATTCCCGGCGGCACCCGCTCGCCGCACAGCCTAGTGGCGGGCGGGGTGAGGCCTGCCGGGTCGGGGTCGAATCGGACCTCGGGCACGGTCACGTCCGGGAAACGGACAGCGGTGCATCGATCCGGCGGTGAATGCAGGCCGACATGATGAAACCCCGCCGTTAATCATTCCGGCGGTAATTGTTCAATCGAATTTTCGGAGAATCGGTCACAGCCATTCGTCCGGCGGCTCTAACCTGTACTTACCCTTGAATTACGAACTAGAAACACGGTGATTCGAATGCTTGCGCCGGGCAGGCCATTGACGCAATATTGTTATGTCGCCGATTCCTGCTGTTCAACTATTCGTCTCGGCCTGGTCGGCGGCGCATTCGGGCCGCGGCAAGGCAGCCGTAGGCAGTTCGACCCAGGGATAGTCCACCACTCCAGGAAGTCAGACAATACTGTGGGTCACAACAGGTTCGATACATGTGGGGGTGCCGTGTGAGCACATTGGTCGATTCCACGCTGGAAATTCGCTGTGTCCGTTATCGGCGGGAACTGCACCTGCCCGCGACGATCGATCCCGATTCCCGGCGCATTCTGCTGTTGATCGGCGCGCACTACGGCGCGGTCACCATGCCGGGCGATCTGGGCGAGCGGGTGCAGGCCCGGTTGCGCAGCGCCGCGATCGCGGGTCCGGTCGTCGACCACCCGCGGGCACGGCGCTGGACCTTCCTCACCGGCCCGTGCCGCCCCGACAGCATCACCCCCACCGCGTCCGCCGAATTGTTCCGGCTCTACACGACGGTCGCGTGCCACGGCAGCCAGATCGTGCTGCCGTCGCCCGACGACGAGCGCACCGGCTACCGCACCTGGGTGCAGGCGCCGGTGGCGGCCGACACCCGGCCGCCGGTGCACGCGGTGATCGAAGCGGCGCGGGCGCTGGGCACCCGCACACTCCGCTCGCTCTGATCGAATGCGCGACCTACGGCTGCCAGACGGCAGTCGCGATGCTGCGCAGCGTCTGCACGGCCGCACCGGGATCGGCGGTGTTGTAGACCGCCGAACCTGCGACGAAGCAATCGATGCCCGCCGCGGCGGCCTGCTCGATGGTGTCGAGGTTGATGCCGCCGTCGATTTCGACGACGAGCTGCAATTCACCCGCGTCGACCAGGTTGCGCACGATCCGCGCCTTCTCCAGCACGCCCGGAATGAACGACTGCCCGCCGAAACCGGGCTCGACGCTCATCACCAGCAGGGTGTCGAATTCGCGCAGGATCTCGAGGTACGGCTCGATCGGCGTATTCGGCTTCACCGACAGCCCGGCCTTGCCGCCCGCGGCGCGGATGTCGCGAGCCACCGCGATCGGATCGTCGGTCGCCTCGGCGTGGAAGGTGACGTTGTAGGCGCCCGCTTCGGCGTAGCCCGGCGCCCAGCGGCCGGGGTCGTCGATCATCAGGTGGCAGTCGAACGGGATGTCGGTGGCCTTGAGCAGGCTCTGCACGACCGGCAGGCCGAGTGTGAGGTTCGGCACGAAGTGGCCGTCCATGACGTCGACGTGGAGCCAGTCGCAGCCTTCGACAGCGGCCGCCTCGGCAGCCAGGTTCGCGAAGTCCGCAGACAGGATGGACGGGGCGATCATCGGCTTGGCCGGGCGGGAGAACGTCGGTGTGGACACAGCGCGCAAGTGTAGCGACCAAATGGTGATTGCCCTGCCGGGATGTGGGTAGCCTCCATAGGGTGACCAATATTTCGGCGGAACAAGGGCTGTTCAGCGCCCCGGTGGAGATTCGCGTAGCAGCTTCGTTGACCCAGCTGCCGATCCTGCGCGGACTGGCCGAAACCCTGGTCCTGCTCAGTGATTTCACCCTCGACGAGGTCGCCGACGTGCGCCTGGCCGTGGACGAGGTCTGCTCGACGCTCATCGCGATCGCGGCGCCTGGTTCGACGCTGACCTGCGAATTCGTCGTCGGTGACAGCGAACTGATGGTGCGGGTCGACGGCGTCGCCGCGGCCGAGGGCATGCCCGATCAGCGCAGCTTCGGCTGGCACGTGCTGCGCACCCTCAGCGACGAGGTGAGCGCCGATCAGCAGGGCTTCGACACGGTCGTATCCGGTTATCCGACGACGGTCCGATTCCGCCGGGTCCGGGGGAAGGCGTAGTGCACGGCGAGGACACCACCGAAGACCACAAGCCCGACCAGGAAACCCGAGCCGAACCGCAGGCCGCCGACAACGGCGCCGCGGCGGAGAACCCGGCCGAGGAGATCGTCGACGAGGACGCCGAGACCGAGGAGCCGGTATCCGGCTACGACGACGTCAGCGCGCTGTTCGAGCGTCTCGCGGCGACCGAACCCGGCAGTGTCGCGCACGCGGTCGCGCGGGACGCGCTGATCAACCGGTGCATTCCGCTGGCCGATCACATCGCCAGGAAGTTCAGCGGGCGCGGCGAACCGTTCGACGATCTGTCGCAGGTGGCGCGCGTCGGCCTGGTGCACGCGGTGGACCGGTTCGATCTGAGCCGCGGCTCGAACTTCCTGTCCTTCGCGGTGCCGACGATCATGGGCGAGGTCAGGCGCTATTTCCGCGACAACACCTGGGCGATGCGAGTCCCCCGGCGGGTCAAGGAGACCCACCTACGCATCGGCGCAGCGGTCGATCAGCTGTCGCAGCGGCTCGGTCGCTCCCCGACCGCGAAGGAGATCGCGGCCGAACTCGAGGTCGACCCCGACGAGGTCACCCAGGCGGTGATCGCGGGCAACGCGTATCAGCCCACCTCGATCGATGCCGCCTCGGTCGGGCGCGACAGCGATGCCTCGCTGCTCGACACCCTCGGCGAGGAGGAATCGCAGTTCGACCGGGTCGAGGAGTACATCGCCGTGCGTCCGCTGCCGCGCGTACCCGCACCAGGGCGGAGCCCCGTCCGGGGAGTCGTCGGTCCGCCGTGGCCTCCGCCGCCGATGTTTCACGTGAAACATCGGCTTCACCCGCACCGAGCGCGGTGTCTTCGCGATGGGGCCGGTCGACCCGGCGGTGCGCACGA
>NZ_JBHXAY010000083.1:0-33183 GCF_042728775.1 Nocardia sp. NPDC060259 | reverse complement strand
CGCTCCGGCCTTCCCGCCCGCCGGGGGCCGCTGCCGTCACTGGAGATCATCCTGGATACCGGCTCGTCAGCCTCAAAACGGTCACAAAAATGGTCACAAACGGACGCGCTCGCCATCGTCCACAGAAGTGGTCTACCAGCAGCATGACGTCGCAGCAGGGCTTCGTACGCGCTGCGCGTGGTCGCAGCGTGACGACGGCCGCGGTCGCGTGGATTGAGTGGTCGAGCGTGGTCCGAACGATTGCGGAAGCCGCGGGATCAGGCCCGGTCGACGAGCGCCGCGCGCAGTGCGTCGCGTTGACTCGCGAAGAACGACCGCGATACCGGTGCTTTCGGCAGGACCAGGTCGAAACCATGGAATGCGCCCGTGACGATCTCGACGGCGCACGGGACGCCGGCGTCGGCTAGACGCTTCGCGTACGCCGTGGACTCGTCGTGGAACAGGTCGGCGGTGCCGACACCGATCCAGGCGGGCGCGGTACCGGAAAGGTCGCTGCGGCGTGCAGGTACGGCGATCTCCGGGTCGGTGTCACCGAGGTAGGCAGCCCAGCCGAAGTGGTTGCTGCGCCGATCCCACAACCGCCACCGGGTGTCGTCCAGGTCGGACCGGGCCGAGGTCCGGTCGTCGAGCATCGGATAGACCAGCAGCTGGAATACGGGCGCGACCTCTCCGCGGTCCCGGGCGAGCAGCGCCAAGGCCGCGGCGAGGCCGCCGCCCGCGCTGGCGCCGCCGATCGCCACCTGTCGCGCGTCGATATCGGGGCGCCGCGCAAGCCAGCTCATCGCGTCGTAGCAGTCCTCGAGTCCCGCGGGATACGGATGCTCGGGAGCGAGCCGGTAGTCCACCGCGGCAACCACTATCCCCAGCGACTCGGCGAGACCCCGGCACGCCGCGTCGTCCTGTTCCGGCACGCCGAGGACGTACCCTCCGCCGTGAATCCACAGCAGGGCGGGCAGCGGACCGGCCACCGGGTGGCGCGGGCGGTGCAGCCGGATCCGGACCCCGGCATCGGTGGTCGCCTCGGTGGCATGGGGAGAGGAGCGCAGCCGCAGAATCCGAACGAGCCCCCGCAACAACGGCAGCGACCTGCGGGAGATGGCGCGGCTCGGCGCGACCGCCGCCATCGAACGCAGATCCGGATGGAAATCGTGCAGCGCGAACCTGGCCCGGATTCGTTTCCATCCGGGGGCGGAGGTGTGGCGATCCACGGTTGGTCTCCCCATGTCGCTGATGGTAACAGGCAATATAGAACGTGTTCTAGTTTCCGGACGCAGCGCACTGTGCGGGATCCAGGCCGTCGTTCTTCCGGTGCGGTAGCGATGACCACCCCGCCGGTGCTCTCCACGGAGTGGGGAGCACCGGCCCCATCGCTACACCGGATCGGGCGCGGTCTCCGCGGCCTGCGGTGTGGGCGCGGGGTTGGCGATCGGCAGGCCGAGGAACCGGCGCGCGTTGTCGCCCATGAAGTCGTAGGTCCGCTGCACGTCCATGTCCTCGGCGTACTTCCAGTAGCCGAGGGGCTCGGCGAGACCTTCCGGGTGGGGGTAGTCCGACCCGAAGAGCACCTTGTCCCATCCGACCGTGTCGACCACGTCGGCGACGCAGCCCTCCCAGAACGGGCTCACCCAGATATTGCGCCGGAACACCTCGTGCGGGTGCTCGGGGAAGTTCTGCGGCATCTTCTTGTAGAGGTCCTCGAAGTCGTGGAACAGCGGCTGGATCCACGAGCTGCCGTTCTCGACGCTGGCGATGCGAAGATTCGGGAAGCGAGTCAGGGTTCCGTGACAGATGAGGCTGGTGATCATGTCGGCGATCTCGCGATGCCCCAGGGTCATCCACCGGAACGAGCTCTGTGCCATGAAGTTCGCCGTGTGCGGCGGTTCCCAGCGGGCGACATAGCTGTCGAGCGGCGGGTAGCTCGCGTGCAGGACGACGGGCAGGCCTGCGGACTCCACATCGCGCCAGAAGGGGTCGAACTCCGGCAGGGCGGGCGAACGCCAGCCGTGTAGCCCGTTGACCGGTCCGGGCTTGATCAGCACGGCCTTGGCGCCGTGGTCGAGGACATAGGCGAGTTCCCGTTGTGCCGCATCGACTTCGGACAGGTTGATGATCGGCGTCGAGAACACGCGATTCTCGTAGTTGTAGGTCCAGTGTTCGGCCATCCACTGGTTGAGGGCGTGGATGATCGCCAGGGTCAGTGCGGGATCGTCGGCGGCCGAATGCTCGACCAGGCTGGCCAGTGTGGGGTAGTTCAGCGCTTCGACCACACCCTGGCGATCGAGCTCGGCGATCCGGTCCGCCGGGTTCCGGGTCCCCGAAGGCGCGTCGATCGCGGGCCCCTGCATCTCGCGCAGAGTGAGTCCCTCGGTGTTCTCTCCGGCGAAGAACTTCTCGTGTGCGCCGGGGGCGGCCACCCGCTCGAAGGTCGGGTTCGGGATGAAGTCGGTGACCTGGTTGTTGATCACGATCCGGGTCTGGCGGCCGATCTGGGCGAACTGCACCGCGCGCTCGTACCGGTCCGGCAGGTACCTCGTCAGCGCGTCGGGGTTCTCGTACATGTGCTGGTCGGCATCGAAAATCGGTGCGGCACGGAATTGTTCGTCGGTGCTGCTCACAGTCGCCCTCCTCGGGAGCTGGGTTGTCGCTCCGGGCCGCGCTGCGCGTGAGGCGAAGGCGGGACGGCCCGGTGGCCCTGGATCACCCCACGGGTAATTGTCTTATTTACGGTAAACCATACAGTAATGGATCAAGGGCGGGATCGGTGAGTCGTGCCGACGGGGAATCGCAGCAGCGATTCCTGGGCGAAGGAGGCGATCAGGGTGCCGTCCTCGCCGAAGACGTCGCCCTGGCCGTAGCAACGGCCGTGCCCGACGAGCGCCGGACGATGGCGCAGCAGGAGCCAGCCCTTGGTGGGCATCGGGTGGTGGAACCAGAGCGTGTGGGAGGTGGTGGCGGAGGTGAAGTCCCGGCCGTTGCCGTGGTGGTCGATGCCGGGAAACGGTCGCAGCGCGGTCGCGATCACATGGAGGTCGCTCGTATACGCCAGCAGCGCCGCACGGGGGCCGGAGTCGTTGCCGGGCAGGCGCATCCACAGGTCGAAGTCGGTGCCGGCGTCGCCGTCGTCGGGTGCCGAGGTCGCTCGCGTGTCCCAGGGCAGGAGCTCGATCTCGACGCGGTGCTCGGCCCCGGGCACCGACAGGGCCGGGTGGTCCGGCTGATACGCGGGGCCGTCTTCGTCGCTGTGCAGGGAGATCGCGCAGGTGGCGATCGTTCGTTCGCCCTGCCGCGCGGAGACGGTCAGCGCGCCGAACGAGCGTCCGAGGTGGACGGGGTCGATGAGATAGGTGACCGGGTCGTCGGTGCGTCCTTCCCTGGTGAACAGGGCATGCAGGGATTTGATCGACCGGTCCGGCGCGTGGACGTGTGCCGCGCGCACGAACTGGGCGAGGAGCTGGCCGCCGAACAGGCGCCGGTGGGGCAGTTGCTGATTGGCTCCGGTGAGCACCCGCGGTGCTGCGCTCGGCGCCGAGGGCGCGGTGCGGTCCGCGCGCGGATCGGGTTCGCGCAGATCCAGGCAGGTCATGAGGTCGTGCAGCACGTCGGTCACGAGCTGATGATACGTTCTACTGGAATAATTACAGTAGTTGATTCGACAGAGCATCGTGGAGGGTCGGATGACAGGGAATCGCGACTCGAAGTGGCTCGGCGCCGCCCGTGTCTGGGCGCTGCTCGTTGCCTGTCTCGCGGTCGGGCTCGTGATCGCGGGCATGGTCGCGCTCTACGGGGCCCTGCCGAGCATCGCCACCGCGACCGGCGCCTCGCAGCAGCAATTGACCTGGATCACCGATTCCTACACCCTCGCACTGGCCTGCCTGGTGCTGCCCGGTGGCGCCCTCGGTGATCGGTACGGACGCCGCCGGATGATGGTGGCGGGCTTGATCGTTCTGGCCGCCGGTTCGCTGATCCCGCTGGTGGTGTCGGGCCCGGTCTGGCTCATCGCCGCGCGTGCTGTCACCGGTGCCGGCGCCGCGCTGGTCATGCCGTCGACCCTGTCGTTGCTGACCGCGGAGTTTCCCGCGTCGCGGCGTGGGCTGGCGGTCGGAATCTGGGCGGCGGCGGTGGCCTGCGGTGGCGCGATCGGACTGCTGGGTGCGGGCGCCCTGCTCATGTGGTGGTCGTGGACGGCCATTCTCGTGGCGATGGCCGGTGCCGGGCTGATCCTGGCCGTGGCCGCGTGCACGGTGGCCGAATCCGTCGAGGAGTCGCGACTCCGGTTCGACACGGCCGGTGCGGTGGTCGGGGCGGTGGCCGTCGGTTCGGTGGTGTTCGCGGCGTCGGAGGTGCCGTTGGTCGGGTGGAGCGATCCGCTCGTGCTCGTTCTCCTCACGGTCGGTCTCGGTGCCGCTGCGTTGTTCGTCGCGGTGGAGTTGCGGGCCGACGCGCCGATGCTGGATGTGCGGCTCTTCGCAGACCGGCGGTTCGGTTCGGGAGCGTTCACCATCACGGCCCAGTTCCTCGTGGTGTTCGGCGTTTTCATGCTGGTCGTGCAGTATCTGCAGCTGGTGCTCGGGTACGGCCCGCTGGGTGCGGCACTGGCGGTGGCGCCGATCATGGTTCCCCTCATACTGGTCTCGCCGGTCGCCCCGTGGCTGTCGGAGCGCGTCGGGTTGCGCGCGATGATGGCGTCGGGACTGGCCGTCACCGCGGTGGGCATGTACGGCTTGGCCCGCCTGTCGGTAGGCAGCGGGTACCTCGACCTGCTGTGGGCGTTGGTCGTGATCGGCTTCGGTATCGCACTGTCCGCGACACCGGCCACGGCGGCCATCGTCGGCGCGGTGCCGACGCACAAACACGGTGTCGCCGCGGCTGTCAACGATGCGACCCGTGAGGTGGGCGCGGCGATCGGGATCGCGGTCGTCGGGAGTCTGCTCGCTGCCGGGTATCGGGAGCGGATCGGCCCGGTGGTGGCGGCGCTGCCGCTGGAGTTGCGCGCGCCGGTGGCGGCCTCGCCTGCCGCGGCGCTGGAGGCGGCCGGGGTTTTCGGGCCCGCGGCGCGTCCGCTCGTCGAGCAGATCGAGGAGGCCTTCGTCCACGGGTCGGGCGCGGCGGCCACGGTGCTGGGGACCGGGGTGCTCGCCGCGGCTGTGGTCACCGTCTTCTGGGCGCCCGGCCGAGTGCGTTCCGCCGCAACCGATTCCGGGGTGGACGAGCAGGCGTCCGAGTCCGCCCCGGACGACGCGCCGGTCGTGGTCACCGGGAAAACGGCCGAGACGAACACCTGACTGAACTAATTACTGTAATATCGACAGTAACTAGTTCACCCGAGAGGATGGTGCTCGATGGTCGAGCGCAACGGCGCCGGAACCGGCTCGCCTCGGTTTCCCGGTACGGATGGCGACGAGCCCGTCCTCGGTGATCTGATCGGCACCACGACCCACGACCTGCTTGACTATTTCGAGAAGTGCCCGTCGTGCGGATACGCGGCGCAGGCGTCGGTCACCACGCGCGCCTTCTCTCGGGGTGTCGTGGAGCGCAGGCTCTTTCGCACCTGTGGCCTGCCCTGCGGTTGGCACGTCTCAACGGCCGAGATCGTCGACGCGGTGCCGCTGACACGCTGCCGCGGGGTGGGGCGGCGAGCGACGGTCACGTCGCAGCCCGGGTGAGGAACGTCCGGCGGACCACGTCGGCCGAGCCGGCGGCGAGACCGCCGCGCAGGGGTTCGTGGAGCAGCACGAGATCGGCGGGACCGCCCGGCCGGATGCGCCGGGGCGGGCCGCCGGGATCGTCCAGCGGCGCGAGGTAGGCATCGAGTGCCTGTGTGGGAGAAAGACATTCCCCCGGACCGAGGACCTCGCCCGTTTCCGGGCGGCGGTGGACGGCCGCCGCGATCACGGCCCAGGGATCCATCGGACCGTACGGCGCGTCACTCGACAGCGCGACACCCACACCGGCGTCGAGCAGGGTGCGACAGCGGTACAGATCGGCCAGGTCGTCGTCGGCGAGGTGGTCACGGTAGTAGCTGCCGCGCTGGGCGAGAAATCCGGGCTGGGTGACCACGCGCACGCCTCGGCTCGCGAGAGCGTCGATGATGTCGGCAGGCACGATTGCCGCGTGCTCGATACGGTCTCCGGGAAACGACCCGGCGACCTCCAGCGCGGCCATCAGCAGGACCAGCGCCTCGCGGGTCACGCAGTGGACCGCGACAGCGCGGCGGTCCGCGTGTGCGGCGCGGATGCGCGCGACGAGGTGGTCGAACAGCGGGAGTCCGGAATCGGCCAGCACGATCTTGTAGGGTCCGGCGCCGACGCGATCGGGGTACTCCCGCGCGCTGCCGAGCGGGGCGCCGAGCAGCGAAACCCGTTGTGGTAGATCGCCGTCGGCCACGGCGGAGACCAGCGCCGCGTGCGACCGGTCGGACAGGTCCGGCGTGGCGTCGGTGACCCCGGTGATCCCGAATCCCGTGAGGGTCGCACCCAACCCGTCGAGCCGCGGCGGCCCGGTGCGCGGCAGCCGGGTGCGCAGCCACGGGTCCGCCCGCCAGATCCGGCCGGTCGGAAGCCCGTCGGTGCCGCATTCGACGCCCGGATGCGCGGGACCGCTGATTCCCGCGGCGGCGAGGGCGGCGGTGTTGAGGATCCACATCGCGCCGCTGCGATGCTGAATACGGACGGGGCGTGCGGAATACAGCGCGTCCAGTGCCGGTGCGTCGAGATCGCCTGCGACGGTGTCCACGTAGCCGGTGCCGCGCACCCAGCCGTGTTCGTCACCGGGCGCGGCTGCCAGCACCGCCGCGAGGGCGGCGCGGTCCCGGACAGTGGGTGGTCCGCAAGGCGTGGAGGTCGCGTCGGCGGCAATCGCGTGCAGGTGCAGGTGATGGTCGTGCAGACCAGGGATCAGCGCACCACCGTGTGCGTCGATCACCTCCGCGGCATCTCGGGCGGACAGGTTCCGGCCGAGCTGATCCACGCGTCCGTCGCGGAGCCGCACATCCACACCGGGGACGCCGTGGACCTCGGCGTGCCGGATCACGATGACGGTCACGGGACCGGAATCCGGAGGGAGCCGAGCACCCCGGCGGTGTCGGCGCCGGATTCCGGTGCGGGACCGGCCGGTGCCCGGGGAGTGGGGTCGGCCACCGGCACCGGGCCCTCCTCGGTGTCGGCGATCCACTGGTCGCCGTGGCGCCGGATGCGTGCGGCCGGTTCGTCGGTCAGGGTCGCCGTGACGACGTCGGTCATCGAGAGGTCCCAGAGCACGCCGGATCCGTCGGCCGGCGCCGAGGCCGCGAGCGCGGCGGCGGTGATACCGGTCAGCGGGTCCGCGATCGCGTCACCGACGAACACCGGTGTGTTCGTGCCGATGTCGTGGGCGAGCAGACCCGCGGCCGCGGCGATGTCGTCGCCGAAACCCACCCGGTGCGAGGATCGGCCCGCCGCCGTGATCGAAATCCAGGAGGTCCCGCGCGCGACCGCGCGGGCGGCGTCGAGACCGAATCCGGCCAGCGCCCTGGGCCGGGAGGACTCGATGACGATGTCGGCCGCGTCGACGAGCGCCGCCAGCGCGCGCCTGCCACCCGGTTCCTCGGGATCGAGCACCACGGATTCGTGGCCGTGGTGCAGCAGCGCGTAGAACTCCGGATTGCCCCGCCGCGCACCGTCCGGGCGGTCGGGCGTTTCGACCTTGACGATGCGCGCACCGGCCAGCCCGAGCAGATGCGCGCAGAGCGGTCCCGCCCACAGCGCGCTGAAATCCACGACGAGGAGTCCGGCGACCGGGCGAGCGGTCATCCCGGACGCCGTGCCGGGCGATGGCGTTGCAGCGGGCGGGCGGATGTCGGAGGCAACCGGGAGACCCGGGACCGTGCTGTCGGCGCGGGTGCGGACGGGACCCGCCGCGAGACCGAGCAGTTCGGCGCGATGCCCCAGCTCGGTGCCGGGATGCTCGCGGGCCCAGCGCGTCAGCGCGGGCCAGGGATCTGCGCCGTCGAGGTTCACGCCGACCAGCGCGCCGATGAGGTCGGAGTCACCGGGCCGGGCACAGGACACCGCGGCCCAGCCGTCGGCGGTGCGCAGCAGCCGGCAATGGCGGCCTGCCGAGACCTCGCCACCGCGGCGAAGCCCGGTGATCGCGGCGCGTTCCCCGAGCAGGCGCGCGCCGTCGAGCCCGATCGATGTCCCGGTAGCGGTAGCGAGGACGGAGATCAGCTCCCGAGCGTGAGTCGCTGCCCGCCCGGGCGGCATCAGCACGGGCCCGTCGGGCCGTCCGGTCAGCGCGACCACGCCACTGTCGGACCAGTCCACCACCGGTGAACCGGACTCGGACGAGCGGGTGAAAGGCACAGCTCGATACTAGGGCGAAGGACGCGACGGCCGACGTGCCACGATGGGCCGGTGAGCCGATATGTGAGCGACCCGGCGCCGGTGGACTTCGAACTCGATCTCGACGCGGACGGAACGCCGGTACAGCCACTGCTGGTCCTGGCGCTGGACGACTGGGCCGACGCGTCGCCCGCCCGGATCGCCGACACGGTGGCCCTGCTGTCGGGCTCGCTCCGCATCACCGTCGGTGTCCTGCGTGGCGCGGCACCGCCTGCGGTGACCCCGCTCCTGGACGCGCTGACCCTGACCCTGAGCGACAGTCCGGAGGTATCCCGCCAGGTCGTGACCCACCCCGATCCCGACGCGGCGGTGCGGCAGCTCGAGGAGGCGACACGACACAATCCGCGGGCGAGCGTGGCATTGGGCAGGCTCCTGCGCCAGACCGGCGTCGCGGACACCACCGTCGCACTGAGCAGCGAGGCCGCGGTGTACTCGATGCTGTTGGCGGGCACCGAGTTCCGGACCTGGTTACGCGACCGGGGCGGTCCGCGTCCGGTGACCTTCCCGGACCGCCCACTGGTGCGATTCGACCGATCCGGCGCGGAGCTCGCGCTCGTTCTCGATCATGCCGAACGTCGCAACGCCCTGAGCGCGCGCCTGCGCGAGGAACTCCTGGAGGTGCTGCGCCTGGCCGAACTCGACCCCGCTGTCGAGCGGGTGCGGATAACCGGGGCGGGCCCGGTGTTCTGCAGTGGCGGCGATCTCGACGAGTTCGGCACCGCCACCGACGTCGTCGCCGCCTACGAGGTCCGGCTCGAGCGGGCGCCGTGGCGCATCATCGACCGGCTGCGCGATCAGACCATCGTGCACGTCCAGGGCGCCTGCATCGGCGCGGGCATCGAGATGTCGGCCTTCGCCGGACAGTTGGTCGCGGCGCTGGGCACCCAGTTCCGGTTGCCCGAGATCGCGATGGGACTGGTCCCCGGCGCCGGGGGCACGGTGAGCATCCCCCGGCGGATCGGGCGTTGGCGTGCGGCCTGGATGATGCTCACCGGCGACCCTATCGATACCGCGACGGCGTTGCGCTGGAACCTGATCGACGACATCGGTACCGACTCGCGAGCCCAGCCCTGACCGCTCCACCGCCTCCCCTGATTCCGGTGGAGCGGGACGGCGATGTCACCGGCCGTCCACGAGCGCGGTCAGCACACGGAAACTGTCGTGCGCTTCGACCGCCTCGACCGCGCGGCGGACACCTTCCCGGGACACCTCCAGCGGCTGCATCCGCGCACCGGCCTCGGCGGTGCACACCGCGGCCAGGAACCAGTCGGTGGCCGCTGCCCGATACAGCGTCCACAACCGCGCACCGTCGACCGTGATTCCCGCGGTGGCGAGCCGGTCCGCGTACCGCTGGACCAGTGCTCGCTCGATCGTGCGCAGCAAGGCCGGATCCACCGATGCGGTCAGGAAATACGCGACATCGCGGATTCCCGCACCGGCGGACGCGATCTGCCAATCGAGGAACCCCGGCACGTCGTCCTCGAAGAACAGGTTGCCCAGGTGTGGGTCGCCGTGCAGCAGGGTCTGCGGCGGGCTCGCCCAGAAGGCGTGGATCTCGGTGCTGCGGAGATAGAAGATCCGGCAGGCCTGCTCGACCGCGTCCGGGATCATGTCGGCGGTGTGCCCCTTGATGTTTCGCAGGAGGAGCCGGCGGATCATCGTCCCCAGGTGCGTCTCGATCGCCGGGCGGTGGGCGAGGGGAGCGAGATCGCCCGCGAAACGGTCGCTGTTCCAGAACGCCGAGTGCAGGTCGGCCATCGCGTCGACGACTGCTTCGGCCTCGGCTCGGCTCACCGTGTCGACGACGGTCCGGAACCGTGCGGTCGCGGTGAGATCCTCGAGCACCAGCGCGAAACGCGACCGCCGTGGATCCCACTCCGCCGCATGGCATCGCGGGATCCGCACCGGTGGGTCCTCGCCCAGCGCCCGATAGGCGAGCACCTCCTTCTCGGCCAGCCCGAACAGATCGAGCAGGACATGCTGCGGATAGTCGCTCGGCGGCAGCTTCACGAACAGGCGGCCGGGAATGCTGTCGTCGTCGGCGGCGACACCGATGCGAGCCCGGGCCGCGGTGCCCGAATGGCTGTCGAGGACGGTGACCGCCCGGATCGACCCCTCGGGCTTGCCGAGTGCGGTGGCCAGCCACGCCGGTGTGATGTCGGCGAACTGCGAGGGCACCCGCGAAGCACCGGGGGACATGCGGTTGCGGGCGGTGCGCACCGCCCGGCGCGTGCCCTCGACGAGGACATGCGCCGGATGCGGTGTCTGCGGGTTCACCGACCGGCCCGGTCGGCCTGTTGCCGGGCGACGCGCTCGTCGTGGTGTCGCACCAGTTCACGGAAGCCGATGCGTTCCCACCCGGGTTTCGGTTGCACACCCCACTCGTCGCGGGCGGTGGTCTGCCCGGCGCCCTCGGCCTGGCCGCCCAGCGGCGGCGCGTTGAACGCCGCGGGATATTCACAGGTCAGCGAGTCGTCGGAGTAGCGGACCTTGATCATCTCGTCACAGATCTCGTGCAGCGACAAGGTCGGCCACCCGTACCAGAGGGCCAGGGCGGGCACTGTGAACGCGCCCTCGATGACGAGGGCGAACAGGCAGACGAAGATGCCGCGTTTGAGGAATTTGTGCATGCGGGCGAACGTCGGGGTGGTGCCGAGCGGAAGATCTTGTCCGGCACCGGTTTCTGAGTCGGTCATGAGTTACTCCTGATAGCGGGGCCGGGTTCAGTCGGAGAAGATCTCGCGATTCACGGTGTGCAGGTAGGGGATCGCCAGGAACGGCGTGATGTAGAAGATGTCGTAGAGCCACCAGCCGATGACCGGCAGCACGACACTGTCGAACCGGATGTCGGCGTAGACGGTCATGTTGACGATGTAGCCGACCCAGATGACCACGCCGAACCAGCAGGTCACCGTCAGCCACTGGTGTCCCCACCGCTTCATCTGCAGGAACGCGATCGCGGCGGCGACGCGCATCGGGAACACGACGAGGATGCACGCGATCTCCCAGCCCTTCTCGCCCGGCGCGCCCGATCCGCCGATCCAGAGTTCGTTGTAGTGCCACCAGTAGCCGCCGTCGAAGAAATTGCCCCAGGCGGTGAAGAACACGCGGGTGATCAGGGTGTGGCTGGCGCCGATGTCGAGGGCCCAGCCGACCGTGTTGAGGAAGGCGTCCAGGATGACGAGATAGCCGATCAGGGTGACGATCACGGGCCGCACCGAGAGCCCCGATCGCTGGGCTCTGCGCTGGAGCAAGACCCCACGCAGGAACAGTGGCAGGCCGAATATCCCGAGGACATAGGTGCCCATCAGCGCGGTGCCCGCGGTGAGCCAGCGATCGGCGCGCCGCTGCGCGAGCCTGCTTTCCTCGTGGTGCTGGTCGAAGGCGACGGTTGCGGTCATGGCGGTCCTACCAGTCCCTGGTCATGTACATCTGCATCTGGATCAGGAACATCGTCAGCAGGAAGCCGTAGATGGCGATCTGGAAGACGATCAGCGCACGCTTGCGCCGGCGATCTTGTTCGTTCACGGGAACTCTCTTCTTCTAAGGTCCGCGCGGGCAATGGGTTACCGCACGGGGCGGCGGAATGCGCCGGCGCTTCGTCAGAAGGTGCCGATGTTGTTCATGACCCAGTACCAGAAGGCGATGATCAGCAGCATCGCTCCCCAGGTCAGGATCAGTCGGACGATGTCGAGCAGCATGCTGGGCTCTCTCTGTCGGTCGGTGCGGCCGTGGCGTCCTCATCGGGGCTCCAGGCTGCGCAGTGTGGTGGTGAGGTAGCTGTCGAGTACGGACTGCCGCAGGGCT
Source organism: Nocardia sp. NPDC060259 (assembly GCF_042728775.1). NCBI lineage: Bacteria > Bacillati > Actinomycetota > Actinomycetes > Mycobacteriales > Nocardiaceae > Nocardia > Nocardia sp. NPDC060259. The sequence continues at coordinate 20,998 of NZ_JBHXAY010000083.1, read as the reverse complement.
TTCGTGCCGGTGGTCGAGGTCAGCAGGCCGTAGAGACCGAGCAGGAAGAACATCGCGCTGTGGTGCGGTTCGACGGCGTTCTGTACCTCGCCCCGCTCTCCGGCGCGGGTGATCTCCTCGGTCAGCACGATGATCAGCGGATGCTCACGCCAGCTCTCGTCGACCGGCCGCGTCGGCGAGAAGTGCATGGCGAGAAGATCTCTGAACAGCAGGCTGCCCAGCTGTCGCTCCAGCTCGGTGACCAGCCGGACGGTCCTGACGAAGGTGTCGCGCAGATCGGGGGATCGGCGCCGGAATCGTTCCAGCGCACGGGCGATGCGGAACTCTTCTCGCTGCTCGAGTTCGAGCAGCACATGCTCCTTGGTGGGGAAGTGGAAGTAGAAGGTGCCGCGTGCGACACCGGCGGACTCGGCGATGGCGTTGATGTCGGCTTCGGCCACGCCGGTCTGCTTCAGTTCGGCGATGGCCGCGTCGAACACCCGCTGCCGTGTGTGCAGCCGCCGGGCCTGTCGGCCCTGGTGCTGCTCCGGGGTTGTACTCATGGCTGGGTTCTAACCCTTGCCCTCGACCGCTGTCAACGTGTGGAGCGGTGTGCTGATGTTGACAGATGTCAGTGAAAAATGTCAACGAACTCGTACGTAAACCGCTGTGGCCAGCGGTATCTCGAGTGTCGAAGGGTGCCGGCGAGTGCGGCCCGTCAGGAATCAGGGTGTCGGTGTCCCGGGGTGTATCCCCGCAGCGTGCGGCCGTCGCCGGGCAAATGCCGGAGAACTCTTCACGATCCTTACTGGATGATTTACAGTAACGGCGAATAGGAGGCCGGTGAGCCTGTCTGTCGGCCACGATATCGAGGTCGCGCCCCGGGGATCTCCTTGATGCGAAGCGGGTGCGGTATGGATCTGGGGTTGCGCGACGCGGCCACGGTCGTGGTCGGCGGTAGCCGGGGTATGGGGCTGGCGATCGCGCGATGTCTGGCGCAGGAGGGCGCGCGGGTCGCGGTGGTCGGACGCTCCGCCGCCGATGTCGAGGCGGCCGCCGCCGAGCTCGTCCGCTCGGGGAGTGCGGACGCGGTCGGTCTCGTCGCCGACGTACGCGATGTCGAGCAGGTGGCGGCGGTGTTCGGGCAACTGGGTGAGCGCTGGGGCGGCGAGCTCAACGCGCTGATCAACACGGTCGGGCCCGATGTGCGTGGCACCGTGGAAGAGTTGACCGGCGAGCAATGGCACGAAGCCCTCGATCACGGAGTCATGCCCGTGGTGCACTGTGTCAACGCGGCGCTACCGCTGCTGCGCCGGGCGTCGTGGGCGAGGATCGTGAACTTCTCCGCGCACTCGACCCAGCGTCAATCCGTATCGCTGGCGGCCTACACCGCCGCCAAGGCCATGGTCACCAGTGTGTCGAAGAATCTGTCGCTGCTGCTCGCGCCGGAGGAGATCCTGGTCAATGTCGTCTCGCCCGGCACCTTCGTGACACCGGCCCTGCTCGGCTGGGCTCGTTCGGTCGGCATCGAGAGTGCGGACCCCTATCGGCTGATGGCGGCCATCGGTGAGCACTACGGGCACCCCGCGCAACTGCCGCGGGCAGGCCTGCCCGACGAGATCGGTCCGGTTGTCGCGTTTCTCGCCTCCCGGCGCAACTCCTACATGACCGGCGCCAACATCAATGTCGACGGCGGTTCGGACTTCGTCTGAAATGCTGTTGTAGATCCAACTGTAAGTGATACAGTATCGTCTTGTAGATCCTGGTGCGGCCCGGCTGGACGCGCAGCGGAGATCGTCGGCGCGCCAGTGGCCGTGCCGAAGTACACATCGATGGGCCGACGTTGACCGACGGCGGCCGACCTGCTGATCGAATTACTCACTTTTCCTGGGTGATTCGGCGTGTCCCCACGATTCGTCAGGAATGCCGGATGTCGAAAAACTCCAATTCTGTCGGCGCACTCGGTGATTCCGGGCGAAGGCGATACGGAAACACTGAGCAGCCTTACCCGGTGACGGACGGGCGAGCCGATGACCGGTGAATCCGAGCAGGCGGCGAACCGGAATCCGGAACAGCGAACCGCCGAACCCGCCGCGCCGATGATGCCGGCCAGCCGGGCCGTCGGCTCCTGGTTCCGGGGATACCTCGACCGGCACCCCGGCGTCGCACTCGGCACCGTCGGTGGGCAATTCGTCCTCGGGGTGCGCACCGTGCAGTTCCTGATCACCGATATCCTCACCGGCCGGTTCGCGGTCCGCGAAGCCGTGGATCAGGCGGCGTTCATGGCGTCGGCCGCGGTGCTGCCGACCATCTTCGTCGCCCTGCCCATCGGCGTCACCCTGTCCATCCAGTTCGGATTGCTGGCAGGTCAGGTGGGTGCGACCTCGTTGGCAGGCGCTGCCAGCGGCTTGGCCGTCATCCGTCAAGGCGCGCCGATGGTGGCCGCGCTGCTGATGGCGGCGGCGGTCGGTTCCGCGATCTGCGCGGACCTCGGCTCGCGCAAGATCCGCGAGGAACTCGACGCCATGGAGATCATGGGTGTCTCGGTCATCCGGCGCATGGTCGTGCCGCGGTTCGCCGCCGCCGTCCTCATCGGCGTCTCACTCACGGGCGTGGTCTGCTTCGTCGGTTTCGTGGCCGGCTATGTCTTCAATGTCTTCGCGCAGGACGGCGCGCCGGGCAGTTTCGTGGCCACCTTCGCGTCCTTTGCGACCGTCGGCGACCTCGTCCTGACATTGATCAAAGCGGTGGTGTACGGCGCGATCGTCGCGATCGTCGCCTGTCACAAGGGACTCACGACCGAGGGCGGATCGGCGGGCGTGGCGAATTCGGTGAATTCCACGGTGGTTTCGTCGATCCTGCTGCTGATGATCGTGAATGTTCTGTTCACACAGATATTCATGATGTTGTTTCCACGGCAGGGGTTGTAATGGCTTCGACCTACTACCCGCCCGGAATACGGATGGCGGCCGTGCTCCTGAAGGAAATCGGCATCGTGTTCATGCGGCTCGGCCACATGCTCACCTTCTTCGTCCGGGCCGTGCTCGCCATTCCGGTGATGCTGCGCAACTATCGCGCGGAATTCCTTCGGACCCTGTCGGATATCGCCTGGGGGAACGGCTCGATCGTCGTCGGCGGCGGCACCGCGGGCGTCATCATCGTGCTCGGCGCCGCGGGTGGCGCGATCGTGGGGCTCGAGGGATACAACGCCTTGCACCTGCTGGGTATGGAACCGGCGATCGGGCTGGTCGCCTCGACCGCGTCGACCAGGGAACTGGCCCCGATCATGGCCTCACTGGCCTTCGCCGCGCAGGCCGGGTGCCGGTTCACCGCGCAGCTGGGGGCGATGGGGATCTCCGAGGAGATCGATGCGATGGAGTCCATGGCCATCCGGTCGATTCCCTACCTGGTGAGCACCAAACTGCTGGCCTCGGTCGTGGCGATCGTGCCGCTGTATCTGGTCTGTCTGGCGATGAACTACCTGGCGGTCGAATTCGTGGTCGGCGCGGCGGGCGGGCTGTCGCTCGGCACCTACCACCACTACTTCCAGCTCGTGCTCAGTGGACCCGACATCGTCTATTCGCTGGGCAAGGCCATCGTGTTCGTCCTGCTGACCACCACGATCCAGTGCTACTACGGCTACTACGCCGCCGGCGGCCCGCAGGGCGTCGGCATCGCAGCAGGCCGGGCCATGCGCGCCGCGATCTCGGTGATGATCGTCGTCAATCTGCTGCTGACCGTGGCCCTGTGGGGTATCGGCACCAGCGCCCGGCTGGGAGGGTGAGCTACCGGTGATGTTCGACAAGGACGGGCGTGGACCCTCCCTGTTCTGGCTGTTGGTCCGGGGCGTCGTGCTCGCTGCCCTCGTGGCGGGCGGGGTCACCGTGGTCGTGCTGAAATCGTCGGGAACGTTCGACGAGAAGACCGAAGTCGTCGCGTTGCTCCAGCATGTCGGCGACGGCCTGCCACCGCGATCCGACGTCAAGTTTCGCGGCGTCCTCATCGGGACCGTCGCCCAGGTGTCACCCGGATCCGAGGGGCGGCCCAGCCGGGCGCTGCTGGAACTCGATCCCGCGCGGATCGACGATGTCCCGAGTACGGTCACCGCGCGCGTGGTTCCGGGCAACGTCTTCGCGGTCTCCTCGGTCCAGCTGGTCGACAACGGGCCGGGCAGGCCGCTGCGGGCCGGTGACGCGATCGAGCAGGACGAAAGCCTGTCGACCGTGCAATTGCAGACGGCGCTGACCAAACTGCGCGCCGTCGTCGCCGCCTCCGCCCGGATCGGTACCAGTGACACCGTCGGCGTGCTGGCGGCGGTGGCCAAGGCCACCGACCGGCGCGGTGGCGACCTGGTCGCGGCGGGCGCTCAGCTCGAACGGATCACTGCCGAGCTGTCCGCGCAGATCGCACCGCCGGGGGAGCCGTCGACGATCGCAGCGCTCACCGATTCGGTGCAGGGCCTGGCCGCCGCCGCCCCCGATCTGCTGGACGCGCTGCATCATTCGGTGATCCCGATGCGGACGGTGGCGGCCCAGGACGCCGCGCTGCGCGATGTCCTCACCGCGGGTGCCGCGACCTTGTCGACGGTGGGCGGCGGGCTCGGCGCACACGTCGACGAGATGGTCACCGCGACCGATCAGCTGACGCCGGTCCTGGACGTCTTCGCCGCCGGCAGTTCCCATTTCGGCCCGATCGCGGGACGGATCAAGAAGCTGTCCGATGTGTGGTTCGCCGAGTTCTGGAACGAGCGGACCCAGACCGGGACCGGAAAGTTCCAGATCCGGCTCAGCGCCGACACGCCATACACCCGTGCCGACTGCCCGCGCTACGGCGACCTGGCCGGACCCAGCTGCTCGACCGCACCGGAATCGGCCACCGCGCAACCACTACCCGCCTCGCTGGACCCGCGTTCCCTACCGAAACCGGTGCTGGCCCCGGAACTGCAGGACCTGATCGGCCGCGTGCTCGGCGGTGACGCCAATGCCGCCGAACAGGTTCTCGCCCAACTGCTCACCACCGGAATCCCCGGAACAGGAGGTGTCCCGCGATGAAGTCCCGTCGCTCGGTCGTCGGACTCGGCATGTTTCTCGTCGTCGCGTTCGCGCTCATCTGGATGACATTCGTGACGCTGCACCGCGGCGTCGACGGCACGACCAGGTCGTACTCGGCGATCTTCACCGATGCCACCGGCCTGCGTTCCGGTGACGACGTCCGCATGGCGGGCGTGCGGGTGGGCCGGGTCGACGCCGTCGAACTCGACGGCACGGCGGCCCGGGTGCGCTTCCGGGTCGCGGTCGAGCAGCACCTGTACGCCGACACCACCGCCGCGATCACCTACCAGAACGTGATCGGGCAGCGCTATCTCGGCCTGTCCCGCCCGGCGACCGGGTCCGCCGCCGAATTGTCCGGCGGCGCGCAGATTCCGGTGGAGCGCACCGAACCCTCGTTCGACCTGTCCGGCCTGCTCAACGGATTCGAGCCGTTGTTCAGCGGTCTGGACCCACAGCAGGTGGACAACGTCACCGCCGCGCTGGTGCGGGCCCTGCAGGGCGACGCGGGATCGTTGACCACGCTCATCGCCCAGATGTCCACGCTCGCCCAGTCACTCGCGGGTCCCGATCACGTACTGGGCTCGGTGATCGTCAACCTCGACCAGGTCGTGGCCCACCTCGACACCCGCCGCGCGGAATTCGGCACCCTGCTGAGCCGGACCCGCGCCATCGTCGACGGGCTGGCCCGCCACCGCGACGAGCTGATGACAACCCTGACCGAGGCGTCCGGGGTCGCCGACCGGATGGCGACCGTCGTCGAACAGGACCGGCCCGCCCTGGAACGGCTGCTGACCCGGGAGCCGGGCTTCACCCGGCACTTCGAGCAGAACAAGGACCAGTTCGCCTATCTGGGCTTCAACCTCCCGGTGCTGTTGAAGGGAATCGCCCGGGTGAGTCAGGAGGGCGCGAATATGAATGTCTACCTGTGCAATCTCGGCTTCACCGCTGTCCCCGCGCTGTCGGATCTCGTGCCCGCGATCGTCCGCTACGCGACCCCGTCCGGCACCGTCCAGCAATCGCCGATGTGTAGGTGAACCACTCATGACGATCCCACCCGGGCTCCGCCTCGTCGCGGTCGGCCGCCCACTCGAAGAACAACGTCCCCGGGTGCTCGGGGTCATCGCGCTGACCGTGCTCGCCGGGGTGCTCCTGGCCGCGCTGGGGGTATCCGCCGTCGGCGTCGGTGAACGCGGCTACGAAGCCGAATTCGCCCAGGCGGCCGGCCTGCGCGTCGGTGACGGCGTCACCGTGGCCGGAGTTCCGGTCGGCGAGGTCACCGGCCAGCGCCTGGCAGGCGACCGGGTCGTGGTCCGGATGCGTGTCGACGACCAGGTCACCCTGGGCACCGAGACCTCCGCCGCGATCAAGCTGACCACCCTGCTCGGCGCCCGCTACGTCGAATTGCGCCCCGCCGGTCCCGGCGAGCTGCCCGATCGCCGAATAGGGCTGTCGCGCACCGCTGTTCCCTACGATCTGCAGCAATCGCTGGAGAACGCCACCACCACTTTCGAACAGATCGACGCCGAGCAGGTCGGCCGGTCGCTGGAACTGCTGGCCACCCAGCTCGACGGCGTCCCGGCCATGCTGCCGGGGGTGCTCGGCGACATCCGGACCCTGGCGGGCATTCTCGCGAGCCGGCGCGGCGAGCTCGGTTCGCTGCTGGCCGGGGTGCGCAACCTCACCGCGACGGTGACCGCGCAGCAGTCCGACCTCACGGCGATCGCGACCTCGGGCCGGGACCTGCTGACCGACATCGCCGCGCGCAGGCAGGTGATCGAACTGCTGATGACGGCGACGACCCGGCTGGTCGAACAAGTGCGCGCGATCGTCGTCGACGACCGGCCCCGCGTCGACGAGTTGATCGCCGGGCTGAACGGACTGCTCGGTTCCCTCGCCCGGCACGACGATCTGCTGCGCAACACCCTCGAGATCCTGCCGGTGTCGGTGCGCAACCTCGCCAACGCGGCGGGAAACGGGAACTCGGTCGACTTCAACGCCCCCGCCGGCGTGCTCGTCGACTCCTGGATGTGCGCGCTGAGCGGACAGGCCGCGCAGCAGAGTCTGCCGAAATACTTCGGGGAGTGCCGATGATGTCGCCGACCACCGTGCTGCGGGCGCTCGCGCTGTTCGCGATCTGCGTCCTTGCCGGGTGCGCGGGCGGCCCGCTGCGCACCGAGCCTGGCGACATCACCGTGGTGGCGCGATTCGACGACGCCGCGGGTCTGTATGTCGGCAACGCGGTCGCCGTGCTGGGGATGCCGATCGGCGAGGTCACCGCGATCACGCCCGCCGGAGCCTACGTCGAGGTGCGCATGCGGGTCGACGGCGCGACCCCGATCCCGGCCGACGCGACCGCGGTGACCGTGTCCACCTCGGTGCTGACCGACCGGCACGTGGAGTTCACTCCGGTCTACCGCGGCGGACCGGTCCTGCGTGACGGCGCCGTGCTCGCACCGGACCACACCAGGACACCGGTCGGCATCGACCGGCTGCTCTCGATGGCCGACCGGATGTCCGGCGGACTTTCCGGTGCCCAGCCGGGAGACGGCCCGATCGCCCGGCTGCTCGCGGTCGCGTCCTCGGCGACCGCGGGCAACGGAGATCAGTTGCGGGCCACCATGGACGAGCTGTCGCGTGCCTTGCGCCTCGGCGACGACGCGGGCGCGCAGACCCGCGACGCGGTGACCCAGATCGTGAACGAGCTGGCGGCCCTGGTCGCGGCCGCGTCCCGCGGTGACCAGACCATCCGCGAATTCGGCGCGGCGTCGGTGCAACTCGGTGACATGCTGGCCCAGCTCGACATCGGGGCAGGCACCACCGGGGCTCAGGTCGTCGCGGTCATGCGCCAGGCCGACGAGCTGCTCGTCGACAACCGGGCGGCGCTGAACTCGGCGGTCACCGATTCGGCGACTGTCGTCAAAGCCCTGGCCGACTACCGCGATCAGCTCGCGGAGTTCCTCGACGTCACCCCGATGCTGATGGCCAACGGCTACAACACGGTCGATCAGCAGACCGGCGGCGCGCGCATCCATGCGCTGACCGACAGCGTGGTGTTCGACGGGCAGATGGTCAAGGAAGTCTGCAACATCCTCGGCCTTCGCCAACTGGGCTGCAGCACAGGGACATTGCAGGACTTCGGCCCCGACTTCGGGGTCACCGACATGCTGGAAGCGATGAGCAGGTTGCCGCGATGAGTAGAAGATCCGTTCTCGGGACCACTGCCTGTGCCGCTGCGGTGCTCGTGCTGACCACCGGATGCGGTGTGGGACTGGGTGATCTGCCGCTGTCCGCGCGCGGATCCGGGGCGCCGGGTTACACGATCACCGCGAGTTTCACCAATGCGCTGAATCTGCCCGACAAGGCCAAGGTGCGGCTGGCCGGTGCCGATGTCGGCGAGGTGCGCGAGATGACGGTCGCCGACTACCGGGCCGTGGTGCACCTGACCATCCGGGCCGATGTCGCGTTGCCGGTCGGCACCCGCGCCCAGTTGCGCACCGCGACACCGCTCGGCGATGTCTATGTGGCCCTGGACACCCCGGCCGATTCCGGGCTCGCGACCGCGACCATGCGGGACGGCGACACCATCGACGTCGGGCAGACCTCGGCGGCGGCGACCGTCGAGGAACTGCTCACGACGGCGTCCCTGCTGGTCAACGGCGGCGCGATCCGCAATATGACCACCGTGGTCAACGGGTTCGGCCGGGCCGTGGGCGATCGCGGTGACCGGCTCGGCGACCTGATCGAGCACTCGCGGGACCTGGTGACCGCGCTGTCGGCCAGATCCGACGACATCCGCCGCGCCCTCACCGAAACCGACCGGCTGGTGGGCGAACTCGCCAGGGATCGCCAGGTGATCGATGACTTCGTCGCCGCGGCGGGCCCGGCCTCGACCGTCGTCGACGCCAACGCGCCCCAGATGCTCGATATGGTCCGCCGGATCGACGGTGTCACCGCCGAACTGGCGAAGTTCCCGGTGCTGCGCGGCGGCGAGATCGGCGGCCTCATCGGCAATCTCGACCGGATCTCCGCGGGCCTCAACGACGCCATCCTCGACCCGTCGACCAGCCTGGTCGCGATGAACAAGCTGCTGCCTTCGATCATCAAACTGAGCAGCGGCACCTCCGCCCACGGAAACGTGGACCTGCAGGACTTCGCGATCGGCGCGCTGGCCGATCCCGGGCACGAGGCCGATCCCAGCACCCGGATCCCCGACGCGAGCGACTGGCAGGCGATGGTCGGTTCCCTGACCTACACGCTGCTGCGGCTGCGCGAACGCGTGCTTGGACCCGGCCGGTGAGCCGGCCTCGCGCGGTGGTCGCCGCCGCGGACCTGCCCGCGCGCCTGCTGGTCGGCCTGGTCCGTGGGGGGAAGCGGTACCGGCACGCGGTGTCGGCGATCGCACTCGCCACGACCGCTGTGGTCGGTTCCACGTATCTGGTCTTCGGTGCCCTCGGCGTCGATCCGACCGCGGCGACGATCACGGTGCGGGTGCATCTCACCGAATCCGGTGGACTGCTCCCCGGGCAGGACGTCACGCTGCGGGGTGTGCCGATCGGCGAGGTCGCGGCCGTCGACTTCGCTCCCGGCGGGGTGGTGGCGCTGGCCCGCATCGATGCCGGCGTCGGGGTGCCCGACGACGGCACTGTCGAGGTGACGAGCCTGTCGACCGCCGGTGAGCAGTTCCTCGACTTCCGGCCGCGGCGATCGGCCGGGCCGTATCTGGACGACGGCGCGGTGATCACCCAGGACCGCACGTCGGTGCCGACACCGCTGTGGCGGATGCTGGGCACACTGGACAGCACCCTGGCGCAGGTCGATCCCGCCCGGCTCACCGCCGTGCTCGACGAACTGGGCTCCGGCCCCGGCGGTCCGCAGAAACTGGCCGATGTGCTCGACGGCGGCATCTTCCTGGTGTCGACACTGGACGCCGTGCTGCCGCAGACGGTGTCGCTCATTCGCGACAGCCGGACGGTGCTGTCGACGGTGGGCTCGGGATCGGTCGCGCTCGACCGATTCGCCGCCGACCTGGCCGCCTCGGCGCGCGGTGTCGAGGCGAAGACCGGCGGCTACACCGAGCTCCTGCACACCACGCCGGGCACTCTCGCCGCACTGGACACGATGGTGGCGGACAACTCCACCGCGGTGGTGGCGTTGCTGGCGAACCTGTCGACCGTCGCGTCGACGACCACGACGCGCGTACCGGCGCTACAGGAGTTCTTCTTCCCGACCCAGCGCGCCGGCTCCACGCTGGACGCGCTGGTGACCGTGATCCACGACGGCGGTTTCTGGGGGTTGGTGAGCCTGTATCCGCGGCGCACCTGCACCTACGATCTGCCCCGCCAGGCGCCGTCCCTCAACAACTACGTCGAGCCCTACCTCTACACCTATTGCGCCGACAACGATCCGTCGCTGCTGGTCCGCGGCGCGCACAACGCACCGCGCCCGCCGGGCGAACGGGTGCCCGGCCCGCCGCCCGGCGAGCCGGCCGACCGGACCGCCACCGTGACGCCCACCGGACCCTTCTCCCTGCCGATTCCGTTGCCACTGGCCGATTCCGGCCAGGAGATACCCGCACCCCCCAAGTGAAGACAGCTCCCTCAGTACGTTGCGTAGAAGCGAGGACCCGTGAAGACCGAGAACACCGACACCACCGCCGACGAGATCACCGATTCCGATCCCGGCACCGAGAAGCCCGCCGACTCCGGTGCCGCGGCCGCCGAATCTTCCACGGCCGCTGCGCAGCCCGAGGCGGTGCTGCCGACGAAATGGCAGATCCGGCGCATGATCGCCCTGCTGATCTGGCGAAAGATCCGGATCCCCTTGCTGATCGCCGTCGCCGTCATCGCGGTCGTGCTCGCGGCGGTCTTCGGATGGAAACTGAAGCAGGACAGCGACACCGAGTCCGCGGCCGAGGCGGGCCTCGCCGCGGCCCGCGCCTATGCCGTCACCCTGACCAGTGTAGATTCCGCCGATCTGGACCACGACTTCACCGCGGTACTCGACGGATCCACCGGCGAGTTCAAGGACATGTACACCCGCTCCAGCGGCCAGTTGCGTCAGCTGCTCGTCGAGAACAAGGCGGCGGGCAAGGGCACCGTGCTCGATGCGGCGGTGAAATCCGCGCAGCCGGAGAAGGTCGAGGTGCTGCTGTTCATCGATCAGACGGTGAGCAACGCGGCCGCGGCCGATCCCCGGATCGACCGCAGCCGCGTGCAGATGACCATGGAACTGGTCGACGGCCGATGGCTCGCGAGCCGCGTGACCATCCCCTGATCGGTCCTCAGATCCGGTAGTCGCGCAGCACGCCCTTGGCGATGATGCGCTTCTGGATCTCGCTGGTGCCTTCACCGATGAGCATGAACGGCGCCTCGCGCATGAGGCGTTCGATCTCGTACTCGGTGGAGTAGCCGTAGCCGCCGTGGATCCGGAACCCGGCCTGCGTCACCTCGTTGCAGAACTCACTGGCCAGATACTTGGCCATGCCCGCCGCGACGTCGTTACGCAGGCCGGAGTCCTTGAGCCGGGCCGCGTTGACCATCATCAGATGCGCCGCTTCCACTTTAGTCGCCATCTCGGCCAGCGCGAACTCGATCGCCTGGTGCTCGACGATGGGTTTGCCGAAGGTGCTGCGCTGCTGGGCGTAGCGGGCGCCGAGTTCGAAGGCGCGGATGGCGATTCCGCAGGCGCGGGCCGCGACATTGACGCGACCGACCTCGATGCCGTCCATCATCTGCTTGAACCCATGTCCGGTGGTGCCGCCCAGCACCGCCTCGGCGGGCACGGTGTGGCCGTCGAGCAGCATCTCGGTGGTGTCGATGCCCTTGTAGCCCATCTTGTGGAGCCGGCCCGGAATGGTCAGGCCCGGTGCGACTTCGCCCAGTCCGGCTGGCTTTTCGAGGAGGAAGGCGGTGAGGTTGTCGTGCGCGCGCGGCTGCCCCTCGTCGGTGCGGACCAGGGTGGCGACCAGGGTGGCGGTGGAGCCGTTGGTGAGCCACATCTTGCGGCCGTCGAGGGTGAATCCGCCGTCGGCGTTGCGGGTCGCCTTGGTGCGGATGGCGGCGACATCGGAGCCCAGCTCGGGCTCGGACATGGAGAACGCGCCCCGGATCTCCCCGGTCGCCAGCCGTGGCAGGAACCGTTGTTTCTGCTCGGGGGTGCCGTGCCGGGCGATCAGGTAGGCGACGATGAAATGGGTGTTGATGACACCGGAAACACTCATCCAGCCGCGCGCCAGCTCTTCGACGCACAGGGCATAGGTCAGCAGGGATTCGCCGAGGCCGCCGTACTCTTCGTCGATCATGAGGCCGAACAGGCCGAGTTCGGCCATCCGGTCGACGATGTCCTGCGGGTAGGTGTCGGTGTGCTCGAGCTGCTGGGCGGTGGGGATGATCTCCTTGTCGACGAAAGTCCGGACGGTGGCGAGTATTTCGGTCTGCACGTCGGTGAGTCCGTGGGTGTGCGCGAGTTTCATCGATGGATCCGTTCGTGGAATGGAGGGAGTCGGCCGGCGGTGCGGATCAGAGCATGATCGCGGTGAGAGTCTCGGCGACCAGCGCGGGTTTGCCCCCGTCCTCGTTCTCGACCGACCAGCCGACGGTGAGCAGGGCCCGCGAACCCTCGGTGCTCAGGGCGAGCGGGGTCGCCACCGCCCGCACGCGGGTGCCGGTCCGGACGGCGGCGGGAAAGCGGACCTTGTTGCTGCCGTAGTTGATCCGTGCGGTGCCGAACCCGATGGCGTAGAGATCGCGGCCGAGACGGGGGAGCAGGGACAGGGTGAGGTAGCCGTGGGCGATCGTGGTGCCGTACGGACCGCTCGCGGCACGGTCGGGGTCGACGTGGATCCACTGGTCGTCGCCGGTGCACGCGGCGAACGAGTCGACACGTTCCTGGCCGATGGCGATCCACGGGCCGGGACCGAGGGGTTCGCCGAGAGCTTCACCCAGGTCGTCGACGGAGGTGAAAGTGCGCAGTGTCATGGTCAGTTCACCCGCTCGAACACCGCGGCCAGGCCCTGCCCGCCGCCGATGCACATCGTTTCCAAACCGTAGCGCTGTTCGCGGCGGTGCAGTTCCCTGGCGAGGGTGGCCAGCATCCGGCCACCGGTGGCGCCGACGGGGTGCCCGAGCGAGATCCCGGATCCGTGCACGTTGGTGCGTTCGGCATCACGGTCGCCGAACTTCCACTCCCGCATGACGGCCAGGGCCTGGGCGGCGAACGCCTCGTTCAACTCGATCAGGTCGATGTCGGCGAGCGTGAGTCCGGCCCGCTGCAACGCCGCCTCGGTCGCGGGGACCGGTCCGATGCCCATGACATCCGGGCGTACCCCGGCCACAGCCCACGAGGTGAGCGAGACCAAGGGGGTCAGCCCCCATTCCTCGGCCTTGGCCCGGGTGGTCACCAGGCACATCGACGCGGCGTCGTTCTGGCCGCTGGAGTTGCCGGCGGTGACGGTGGACTCCGGATCCAGTTCCACGCGAACGGGTTTCAGTGCGGCCAGGGATTCGAGCGTGGTGTCCGCCCTGGGGTGTTCGTCGGTGTCGACGAGCACCTCGCCCTTTCGGGAGCGCACCGGCACCGGGACGATCTGCGCGGCGAGCACTCCGCTGCGCGCGGCCTCGATCGCCCGCTGGTGCGAGGTCAGCGCCAGCCGATCCTGCTCCTCGCGGGTGATCGCGTAGGTGCGCCGGAGGTTCTCCGCGGTCTCGAGCATGCCGCCGGGAACGGGATGGAAACGGCCACCGGCGGTTTCGCGACCACGAACCAGCGCGTCGTGCACCCGGACACCGCCACGCGCACCACCCCAGCGCATATCCGTGGAGTAGAACGGCGTGTTGGTCATGGATTCGACACCGCCTGCCACGACGACATCGCAGGCGCCACTGCCGACTTGCATCGCCGCCTGGACGACGGCTTGCAGACCCGAGCCGCAGCGCCGGTCGACCTGCATGCCGCCGACGGTCACCGGCAGGCCCGCGTCGAGGGCAACGACCCGGCCGATCGCCGGTGCCTCGCTGCTCGGATAGCAGTGCCCGAGAACGACGTCGTCGACGATGTCCGGGTCGATGCCGGTGCGGTCGAGCAGACCATTCAGGGCGATCACGCCCAGTTCGGTGGCGGTGAGCGAGGCGAACGCGCCGCCGTAGCGTCCGATCGGGGTGCGCAGGGGCTCGCAGATGACAGTTTCACGCATGGGCTGGGTCTCCGTCGACGGTGAAATCGGCGGTGAGCAGGGTGTGCTCGACCGCCTGGCCGGGGGTGGGCTCGGTATGGACAGCGAGAGCGAGGTCGCCATCGGTGGTCTCGCGCCGCCGGATCCGGGCGGGATCGCCACAGAACAGCGGGGCGATATTGCGGTGGCGCAGCCGGGCTGGGCGGCGGCCCGGCTGCTCCCAGCGCAGGGTCTCGGCCATGGCCAGGGTCATGAGCGGACCGTGCACGACCAGGCCGGGATATCCCTCGACCGCGGTCGCGTAGGACAGGTCGTAGTGGATGCGATGCGGATTGGCGGTCGCCGCGCTGAACCGCATCAGGACGGTCGGGTCGGTGTGCAGCTGCCAGTCCCATGCGCTGCTGCGCTGCAGGGGGTTGCGCGGCCACTGGTAGGTCAGGTCGGTCCCGATCGCCGGCGCGGCGGTACCGGCGCCCCGGTAGACGAGGTTCTGGTGTTCCACGACGGCGAGCGCACCGGTCTCGGCGAACAGCCGTATCTCGACTTCGACGACCGTGAGCGGACCGGAGCGGCCGTTCTTGGCGTCGACCGCGACCACCCGCGCCTCCCGGCGGACGGTGGATCCCACGTGCACCGTGCCGGGGAACGACACCGTGCCGCCGGCGAACATACGACGCGGCAGCTCCACTGGCGGCAGGAACGACCCACGCTCCGGGTGCCCGTCCGCGCCGATGGCCGACGAGACGGGCCAGCGGGCCAGCGCGGCCCAATGCCACAGCGGCGGTAGCGGATCGCCCACTCCGACCGCGGCCGCACCCGAGTCGAAGAGGGCATTCAATGCGGCCACCGGGGCGGGATCGACGTAGTCGTGGGTGACCACGGTGTGCGCCTGCCATCCGGTCACATGAACCGCCCGCCGGTGACTTCCAGGGTGGTGCCAGTCATGTAAGACGACAGATCGGAGGCCAGGAATAGCGCGACCGCCGCGACCTCTCCGGGTTCACCCGCTCTGGCCATCGGGATCTCCGCCATCTTCTGGTCCCAGACCTTCTCCGGCATGGCCGTGGTCATGGGGGAGCGGATCAGGCCTGGCTGAATCGCGTTGACCCGCACGCCGAATCGGGCGGTCTCCTTGGCCGCGGCCTTGGTGAGGCCGATGATGCCCGCCTTGGCGGCCGAATAGTTGGTCTGCCCGGCCATCCCGACTTTGCCCGAGAGCGAGGAGATGTTGACGATCGAGCCCCGGCCCTGTTCGCGCATGATCGCCGCGGCGTGGCGGGTGCCGTGCCAGGTGCCCTTGAGATGCACGGCGATCACCTGGTCGAAGTCCTCTTCGCGCATGGTGCGCATCGAGGCGTCCCGGGTGATCCCGGCATTGTTGACCATCACGTCCACCGACCCGAATTCGGTCACCGCGGTGGCCAGTAGCGCCTCGACATCGGCGGCGCTGGTGACATCGCAGTGGGTGACGCGGACCCGGTCGGTGCCCAGGTCCACCAGGGCGGTACCGGGATTCAGATCACCGAGGACGACCGAGGCCCCTTCGCGCAGGAACGCTGCGGCGATGGCCAGCCCGATACCTTGGGCGCCGCCGGTGACGACTGCGACGCGTCCGTCCAGAAGTGACATTGGCGTGGATTCCTTTTCGTGTCAGTACTGCGTGGAGCCGAGGTCGACCGCGATCTGCGCGGCGGTCACCGCCCGGGAATCGTCGGCGGCCAGCCAGCTCACCGCCGCGGCGATGTCCTCGGGCTGGGCGATCCAATCGGGCAGGAACGGCGTGGCCATCTGTGCCAGTTGCGGATTGGACTGCAGTGCCCGTCCGAGGGCGGCCACCATGTCGCCCCCGCCCATCGGAGTGGCGACCGCGCCGGGATGCAGGCTGTTGACCCGGATCCGGTGCTTGCCGAGCTCGGCGGCCAGTGCCCGCGCCATCCCGGTCACCGCGTGCTTGCTGGCGGTGTAATGCACCATGAACGGCTGCATCTTCACCCCCGCCGCGGAACTGACCAGGATGATCGAGCCGCCACGACCACCGTCGACGAGGTGACCCGCGGTGGCGGCCACCGTGTTCCAGGTGCCGGTGACATTGATGTCGAGTACGTCGCGGAACGACTCGGCGGTGATCTCGTGCCAGACCTGGGGGATGCAGATGCCCGCGTTGGCCACGACGATGTCGAGGCGGCCGAACGCCGCCACGCCCACGTCGGCGGCCGCGCGTAACCCGTCCAGGTCACGGGTATCGACCCGGTGGGCGATGATCCTGCGCCCGGTCGCTTCGACCAGACGCACGGTCTCGTCCAGGTCGGCAGGCGTCGCGGAGTCGTAGGGGACGGCCGCGGGCAGCGGGCCCGCGAGATCGACCGCGACGATGTCGGCGCCCTCGGTGGCCAGCCGGACCGCGTGGGCCCGGCCCTGTCCACGTGCGGCGCCGGTGATGAAAGCGACCTTGTCGGTGTGTCGGCCGGTCACCGAACCTCCTCTAGTCAGCCATATTGTAATGGCAACGGTATGGCTTGCGTCCAGACTCTATTGTGGGGGTGGGCCGGGTGCAAGAAGGTGGTTTACAGTTGGCATTACTGGAGTAGCATCTGTACGCAGCGCGCCAGGTTCGCGCTGACGTCCGGTCGCGAGGATGCGGCCGATGAGGAGGCACGAGATGTCGAAGGTTGTCGGGTTTGTCGGGGCGGGGCGCATGGGCGAACCGATGGTGGTTCGGCTGGTCGCCGCCGGATATCGGACCATCGTCTACGCGCGCCGCGACGACGTGCGCGAGCGGCTGCGGGCCGCCGGCGCGGAGGTCGTCGACTCGACGGCGCCGATCGCCGATCGTGCCGAAGTGATCATCACCTGCCTCTACTCCGACCCGCAGCTGATCGCGGTGCTCGGCGGTCCGGCCGGTCTGCTGGCGGCCGCCCGGCCCGACGCGGTGGTGGTCTCGCACACCACCGGCGCGGTCTCGACGGTCAAGGAACTAGCAGCCGGACACCCGGCGGGACCGGTTCTGCTCGACGGCCCGGTGAGCGGTTCCGCCGACGACATCGCGAACGGTCGGCTGACCGTGCTGCTCGGGGGTCCAGCCGGTGCCGCCGAGGCCGTTCGCCCGGTGCTGGACGCCTATTCGAGCACGGTCATGGCCACCGGAGCGCTCGGCAGCGCGCTGGGGGTGAAGCTGATCAACAACGCCCTCTTCGCCGCGAATGCCCAGCTGGTCGGGGTCGCGGCCGGGGTCGGTCGCGAGCTCGGCGTCGACGAGCGTCAGCTCCTCGCCGCGCTGGCTGTGGCCAGCGGCAACAGCTTCGCGGCCGATTCGATCCGCAGGAGCGGCGGTTTCGCCGAATTCGGGAAGCTGGCGGGGCCGTTCCTGCGCAAGGACGTCGCGGCGTGCCTGAGCGCCACCGCCGACCTCGGTGTCGACCTCGCCGGCCTGGGTGCCGCGATCGCCGCCGGCCCGTTCGACCTGATCTGACGCCGCACCGGAGAGGCACCGCCCATGGACACCACGACCACCAGTACCGCAGGCGCCGGAGTCCACTCCGGCCCGGCCACGACGGACCCGGCGGAGCTGTCGGCGATGCTGGGCCGCCAGCGTGCTGCCTTCCTGCGGGAAGGACAGCCGTCGGCCGCGGTGCGGCGCGACCGGATCGACCGGTTGCTGGCCATGGTCCTCGACCACATCGACGACTACGCCGAGGCGATGTCGCGGGACTTCGGCACCCGGTCGCGCACCGGCACCCTGTTCGCCGAAATCCTCGGCATGCTCGCCGCTTTCGAGCACACCCGCTCCCATGTCGCGCGGTGGATGCGCCCGGAGAAGCCGAATCCGTTCTCGCGTGGCTTCGGCATCCGCACCGAGATCCATCCCAGCCCGCTCGGCGTGGTCGGCATCGTCGGCCCGTGGAACTTCCCGCTGCAACTGGTGGTCGTTCCCGCCGCCTCGGCCTTCGCGGCGGGCAACCGGGTGATGATCAAGATGTCGGAGATCACCTCGCGCACGGCCGAACTCACCCGCGTGCTCGCCGCACGATACTTCGATCCCGACGAGCTCTCGATCGTCGTCGGCGGTCCCGAGGTCGGCGCGGCGTTCACCGCGCTTCCCTTCGACCACCTCTTCTTCACCGGGTCGACCGGGGTGGGCCGGAAGGTGATGCGCGCCGCCGCCGAGAACCTCGTCCCGGTGACCCTGGAACTCGGCGGCAAGAATCCCGTCGTGGTCGGCCCCGGCGCCGACCTGCGCCGCGCGGCGAACCGGATCGCCCGCGCGCGCATGGTCAACGGCGGACAGGTCTGTGTGTGCCCGGACTACGTCTTCGTGCCCGAGGACGGCATGGCCCGCTTCGCCGAGGCGCTGCGGTCCGAACTGCGGGGCATGTTCCCCACGATCGCCGACAACGTCGACTACACCTCCTCGGTGGACGACGCGAACTACACCAGGATCGTCGAGCTGATCGAGGATGCCCGGGCTCGCGGCGCCCGGGTGGAATCGGTGGCGCCGGAAGGGGAATCGCTGCCCGATCCGCACCGGCGCAAGATCGCGCCGACGCTGATCCACGACGTCACCGACGACATGCGCATCGCCACCGAGGAGGTCTTCGGTCCGGTGCTGCTGCTGCGGCCGTACACGACGCTCGGAGAGGTCAGCGACCACATCAACGCCCACCCGTCGCCGCTGGTGGCCTACTGGTACGGCCCCGACCGCGCCGACTTCCGCGCGTTCGTCGCCCGAACCCGCAGCGGCGGGGTGGCCCGCAACGAGTTCGCGATCCACATGTTCTCCGAGAACGCGCCGTTCGGCGGCGTCGGCCACAGCGGCATGGGCGCCTATCACGGCAAAACCGGCTTCGACACCTTCAGCCATCGGCGCACCGTCGCCGGCACCGATCTGCCCTTCCCGATCACCGGAATCGCCGCGCCACCCTTCGGGCAGTGGACGGTCCGGATCGTCGACCTGGCCCTGCGAGCCGCCCGGTGGCGCACCGCCCGCCGGGTCGCGAGGCGGCTGCCGGTGCGGACCTCCGCCGCTGATGCCTGATCGCCCACACACTCACTTCCCCTATCCGACGCGCCGTCGCCGACGGCCGACTTTCGAGGAGTCATGTTGTCCGCTGCCACCGCCGGGCCAGAACCGGCACAGTTCACCCTGGTGGGAGCCGCCGACGCTGCCGCGGCCGCGCTGCCGGACCGGGAGCTGGTCATCCAGGGCGAACACCGCCGCACCTATGCCCAGACCGCCGAGCGCTCCATCCGCCTGGCCGCCTATCTGCATCGGCGTGGGCTCGGCTGTCACACCGAGCGTTCGGCGCTGCGCGGTCACGAGGTCGGGCAGGATCTGCTCGGCATCTACGCGCACAACGGCCACGAGTACATCGAGAGCCTGGTCGGGGCGTTCCGCGCCCGGGTCGCGCCGTTCAACGTCAACTACCGCTACGTCAAGAGCGAACTCGGCCATCTGCTCGCCGATGCCGGGGCCACGGCACTGATCTACCACGCGGCCTTCGCGCCGCGGGTGACCGAGATCCGTGCCGAACTGCCCCGATTGCGGGTGCTGATCCAAATCGCCGACGACTCGGGCAACGAACTGCTCGACGGCGCGGTCGATTACGAGACCGTCCTGGCCGAGACCAGCCCGGTGCCGCCGCCGGTGACTCCCTCGCCCGACGACCTCTACGTCCTCTACACGGGTGGCACCACCGGCATGCCCAAGGGCGTGCTGTGGCGCCAGCACGACATCTACATGGCCGCCTGCGGTGGCCGCGACGTCAACACCGGCGCCACCGTGGGCTCCTACGAGGAGATCGGTGCCAGGGCAGCGGCCAACCCCGGGGTGAAGCTGATGCTGCTGCCGCCGCTGATGCACGGTGCCGCCCAGTGGGCGGTGCTGACCGCGATGACCACCGGGCAGTCGGTCGTGTTCTCCCCGGTCGTCGACCGGATCGACGCGGACGAGACGCTGCGCGCGATCGAGCGGGAACGGGTGGCGATCGCCATCGTCGTCGGTGATGCCATGGCGCGGCCGCTGCTGGCCGCGGTGCGGTCCGGCGTCGCCGATGTGTCCTCGCTGGCCGCGATCGCCAACGGCGGCGCGGTGCTGAACCCCGTCCTCAAACAGGAGTGGATCGACGCGGTGCCGGGACTGGCCGTGCTCGACGGGGTGGGCTCGTCGGAGACCGGGACCCAGTTGCACCACGTCTCGGCCGCCGGTTTCGTCTCCACCGGTACCTTTTCGGCGGGCCTGGACACCCGCGTGGTCGCCGAGGATCTCGCCTCGGTGCTCGAACCCGGCCACGACGGCCTGGGCTGGCTGGCCAAGCGGCTGTTCACCCCGCTGGGCTACAAGGGCGATGAAGCCAAGACCGCGGCGACGTTCCCGGTGATCGACGGAGTCCGGTACGTGCTGCCCGGTGACCGGGCGCGGCACCGCGCCGACGGCACCGTCGAACTGCTCGGCCGCGACGCGGTGACGATCAACTCCGGTGGCGAGAAGGTCTTCGCCGAGGAGGTCGAGATGGCTCTCGCGTCCCATCCCGGCGTAGCCGACGTTCTGGTCGTGGGACGGCCCAGCGAGCGATGGGGGCAGGAGGTCGTCGCGGTGGTGCAGCGCGCCGAGGGAACCACGGTGGGCGCCGACGAGCTGGTCGAGCACGCCGCGGGGTCACTGGCCCGGTACAAGCTGCCCAAGGCGGTCGTGTTCCGGCCGGCCATCAGCCGCAGCCCGGCGGGCAAGGCGGATTATCGCTGGGCGCGTGAACAGGTCGCCGGCGAGCAGTGAGCCCAGGACCCGGGTGGTGCGGATCGAGGA